>PKWT01000267.1 GCA_003132125.1 Micrococcales bacterium
ATCTGCTGTGCATGATCGCCGGTCTGCCGCCGTTGCCCGAGGGCGTCGTGGCGCTACCGGGACGACGCCGCTGAACAGCGCCAAGTGCTACCGACCATCACTCTTGGCCCGCACGTCAAATAGATTGGCCTCGTGAATACCGGATCCAGCGCCTTCCCTGAGCCATCCGACTCGTCGGTGGGCGCCACCGAGCACGATGCCGACCTCGCCGGTGAGGACGTGCTCATCGCTCCGGTCCTGGTTGCCCTGAACATGCCCGCGGATGGCGTCCCGGACGTGGTCGTGGACGAGCGTGGACTGGTCCGTGCGGCCAAGTTCCTTGCTGCTGGCACCGGTCCGGCGGCCATCGACGCGGAGCGCGCGTCCGGCTACCGCTACGGCCAACGGGCATATCTCATCCAGATCCGGCGCGAAGGCTCGGGCACCTGGCTGGTCGACCCGATCGCGTGCCCCGATCTCTCGCCCATCGCAGACGCCCTGACCGACGTCGAGTGGATTCTGCACGCCGCCACCCAGGATCTGCCATGCTTGGCCGAAGTTGGCCTGCATCCGACGCGACTGTTCGACACCGAGCTGGCTGGACGGCTCATCGGTCTGCCGCGGGTCGGGCTCGCCGCCGTCGTCGAGCACTATCTCGGGCTCACCCTTGCCAAGGAGCACTCAGCTGTCGACTGGTCGACCCGGCCGCTGCCGGAGCCATGGCTTCGATACGCGGCGCTCGACGTCGAGGTACTCGGCCAGGTCCGCGATCTCATGGCCGATGACCTAGCAGCTCAGGACAAGATGGTGTGCGCCGAGCAGGAGTTCGACGCGCTCACCCGGTTCACCGGCCCACCCGTTCGGTTCGAGCCCTGGCGTCGCACCTCGGGGATGCACAAGGTCCGCAACCGCCGCGGTGCCGCCATGGTCCGTGAGCTGTGGCAGACGCGGGAAGAGATCGCGATGGAACGCGACGTCTCGCCCGGCCGGGTCCTGCCCGACGCCGCACTGATCGACCTGGCGCTCAAAGCCCCAAAGACGGACGCCGACATCCATGACAGCCCCAGCGCGCGGTCCGTTCGCCGATACCAGCGACAGCTCCTCGCGGCACTCGAACGGGCACGCCATGTGCCTGAGTCCGAGCTGCCAGCTCTCGCTCGCCGCTCGGACGGCCCGCCACCGGCCCGTGCCTGGCCCGATCGCGATCCCGTTGCGGCAGCTCGTCTGGCCCAGGCCCGAGCGGCGCTGGGAGCGTTCGCACTAGTCCGCAACATCCCGATCGAGAACGTGGTGTCCCCCGACTCGATCCGCCGGGTGCTGTGGTCTCCCCCACCTGACCCGACGCTTGAGTCCGTCACGGAGGCGCTGCGCGCGCTGGGTGCCCGTCAGTGGCAGATCGACATCGCCGGCCCCATCCTCGAGGAGGCCATCAACCGACCCGTCGAGGTTGCCACCGAAGTGGCCGGCGGGGTTACGGTGGAAGTTACTGACGAGTAGCATCGCTCTCGTCAACCGCAGTACGATCCCGCGGTCCCTCGTCGACTGTGTCTGGCCACCTGCCCAGCCACCTGNNCCAACCGCTCGCCCAACCCAGGGAGACCCAGTGCCCCGCACTCTGCGTGAGGTCGTGTTCGTCGATGGCGTGCGTACGCCGTTCGGCAAGTCCGGCGACAAAGGCATGTACGCCCAGACGCGCGCCGATGACCTCGTCATCAACTGCATCCGCGAGCTGTTGCGCCGCCACCCCGAGCTGCCGCCGCACCGGGTCGAAGAGGTCGCGATCGCCGCGACCACCCAGATCGGTGACCAGGGTCTGACCCTGGGCCGGGTGGCGTCGCTGCTGGCCGGTCTGCCCAACACCACGCCGGGCTACTCCATCGACCGCATGTGTGCCGGTGGGATGACCGCGGTGACCAGCGTGGCCTCCGCCATCGCGTTCGGCTCGACAGAGATCGCCATCGCAGGCGGTGTCGAGCACATGGGGCGCCATCCGATGGGCGAGAGCGTCGACCCCAACCCGCGGATCTTCTCCGAGAAGATCGTCGACCCGTCCGCCCTGGTGATGGGCGCGACCGCCGAGAACCTGCATGACCGCTTCCCGGGTCTGACCAAGGAGCGTTGCGACGCCTACGCCGTCGCCAGCCAGAGCAAGCTCGAGAAGGCGTATGCCGATGGCCGGATCACGCCCGACCTGGTCACCGTCGCCACCCGTCATGCCGAGCTCGGGTACGGCCTGGCCACGCGGGACGAACCCCCACGGCCCGGCACCAGCCTGCAGGACATCGCCGGGCTGAAGACCCCCTTCCGTTCCCACGGCAACGTCACCGCCGGCAACAGCGCCGGACTGACCGACGGTGCGACCGCCTGCATCATGGCGTCAGCCGATGCCGCCGCTGAGCTGGGGCTTCCCGTGCGGATGCGCCTGGCTGCTTATTCGTTCGTGGGCGTCGAGCCCGAGGTGATGGGCATCGGGCCGGTGCCCGCGACCGAGAAGGCCCTCACGCAAGCCGGTCTCACCATCGAGGACATCGGCCTCTTTGAGCTCAACGAGGCCTTCGCCGTCCAGGTGCTCGCTTTCCTGGACCACTTCGGCATCGCCGACGACGACCGCCGGGTGAACAAGTACGGCGGCGCGATCGCCACGGGCCACCCCTTGGCCAGCTCCGGCGTCAGGCTGATGACCCAGCTTGCCCGCCAGTTCGAGGAGAACCCTGACGTGCGTTACGGCCTCACTGCCATGTGCATCGGCATCGGCATGGGCGGCGCCGTGATCTGGGAGAACCCTCACCACAGCGACTACGGCAAGGAACCCGGTTCCACAACTCACACGACCCAGGGAGCTGTGGCCTGATGGGCACCAACACCACGAACACCGACGCGAGCACCACCGACGCCGAGGAGATGGACACGGAGACCATCAACACGGAGCCCATGAACTTCGCCTCCCTCTTCCCCGACGAGGTCATCACCAAAGCGCTGGCACGCGACATCGCACTGCCCCGCGGTGCCGGCACGTTCGTGCTGATCACCCTGGACAACGGCTTCGACCACACCAAGCCCAACACCTTTGGCCCCGCGAGCCTGGCCGGCCTTTCCGGCGTGCTGGACACGCTGCGCGATCGAGCCGAGGCAGGCGAGATCGTCGGAGTCGGTGTGACCGGCAAGCCGTTCATCTTCGCAGTCGGCGCGGACCTGACCGGGGTTCCCAAGGTGACCCGGCGCGACCAGGCGCTGGCCATCGGAGCACTCGGGCACAAGACGTTCGAGCAGCTCCGGACGTTGCCAGTCCCGACCTTTGCGTTTGTCAACGGCGCGGCCATGGGTGGCGGCGTCGAGATCGCGTTGAGCGCGGCATACCGGAGCATCTCCGCCGGCGTGCCGGCCCTGGCCCTGCCGGAGTGCTTCCTCGGTTTGTTGCCCGGTTGGGGCGGCTGCTTCATGCTGCCGAACCTCATCGGCGTCACGTCGGCCCTCAAGGTCATCATCGAGAATCCGCTGAACACCAACCGGATGCTCAAGGGGCCTCAGGCTTTCGAGCTCGGGATCGCTGACGCGATGTTCGAGCCGGCCATGTTCCTGGAGGACTCCCTGTCCTGGGCGGCCGATGTCATCACCGGCAAGGCCACCGTGGTCCGTCCCGAGATCGACCGCGACGAGGCCTCGTGGGAGGGTGCCATCGCTGCGGCCATGGGCATCGTGAAGGCCAAGACAGGTGGCGCCGCACCAGCACCCCTGCGGGCCCTCGAGCTTGTATCCGCGGCCCGGACCGCCTCACGCGCAGAGGCCTACGCCGCCGAGGACAACGCCCTTGCAGACCTGTTGCTGCGCGACGAGACACGCAGCAACCTCTACGCCTTCGACCTGGTGCAGAAGCGCGCCAAACGGCCGGCCGGCGCTCCCGACCGCTCGCTGGCACGCCCTGTCACCAAGGTCGGCATCGTCGGCGCCGGATTGATGGCGAGCCAGCTGGCCCTTCTCTTCGTGCAGCGGCTCGAGGTCCCGATCGTGATGACAGACCTCGACCAGGATCGCGTCGACAAGGGTGTGGGCTACGTCCACGCCGAGATCGACAAGCTGCTCGGCCGCGGGCGGGTCAGCATGGATCGGGCAAACCGGCTCAAGGGTTTGGTCCGGGGTTCGACGAGCAAGGACGGCTTCGCCGATGCCGACTTCGTCATCGAAGCGGTATTCGAGGAGATCGGCGTCAAGAAGCAGGTGTTTGCCGAGGTCGAGGCGGTGGTGTCGGCCGACGCCGTGTTGGCGACCAACACGTCCTCACTGTCGATCACCGAGATGGCCGCAGACCTGAAGAACCCCGAGCGCGTCGTGGGCTTCCACTTCTTCAACCCGGTCGCGATCATGCCATTGCTGGAGATCATCCGCGGCGACAAGACCGACGACGCCACCTTGGCGACGGCGTTTGCCACCGGCAAGACGTTGAAGAAGACGTCGATCCTGGCCAAGGACTCGCCCTCGTTCATCGCGAACCGCCTGTTGGGACGCTTCATGGGCGAGGTCGGTCGGATCGTCGACGAGGGCACCCCTCTCGACATCGCCGACCACGCCTTCGCCGGGTTCGCACCGATGCCGCCGTTCGAGCTGCTGGGCTTGGTCGGTCCCGCGATCGCGCTGCACAACAATGAGAGCCTCTTCAGCGCCTTCCCGGACCGCTTCTACGTGTCGGAGGGCCTGCGGCGTCTGGTCGCTGCTGGGAAGCCCGGGTTCTACATCTACCCCGATGGCAAGCCGGTGCTGGACCCCGACGTCACAGCTCTCATGGAGACGCCGGCCCACCCCGTTGTCCTCGACTCCGCACAGGTCCGCGAGCAGGTGCTCTCGGCCCTGGCGCAAGAGGCTCAGCTGATGCTGGACGAGGGTGTGGTCGCGGCTCCCATGGACATTGACCTCGCCCTGATCACCGGTGCGGGGTTCGCCCTCTGGAACGGCGGGCTGACGCCGCTGCTGGATCGCGCCGGCATCTCGGAGAAGGTCAACGGGAAGCGGTTCCTGCCTCGGGGTGTGGCCAGCGTCCCAGCCTGACCAAGAACGCACACCAAGAACGCACACCAACCATGCACACCGGCGTGCCAAAGCCGTAGGCGTGAGGTGCTATCTCACATGTGATCTATAGTCGGGTATATGAGAGAGAGCTACTTGGGCCGCATCGGCACGTTGATCCGGGATGCCCGACGTCACCAAGGCTTGACGCAGAACGATCTTGCCGACTCCTTGGGGACGAGCCAGAGCGCGGTGGCCCGCATCGAGCAGGGCAAGCAGAATCTCAGCCTTGAGATGCTTGCCCGCATCGGCCAGAGTCTGGACTCCGAGTTCGTCTCCTTGGGCCACTCCGGCCCGCAGCACCTGCGCATCGTCGGCGGCACCAAGCTGTCAGGGGCGATCGATGTCAAGACGAGCAAGAATGCCGCCGTCGGGTTGTTGTGCGCCTCGCTGCTCAACCACGGGCGCACCACCTTGCGCAACCTCGCCCGAATCGAAGAGGTCAACCGCATTCTCGAGGTCCTGACCAGCATCGGCGTCAAAACCCGTTGGCTTCCGGAGAGCAACGACCTCGAGATCACTCCCCCGGCCCACCTCAATCTCTCTGCCATGGACCTCGAAGCCGCCCGCCGGACCCGCACGGTGATCATGTTCCTTGGGCCCCTGCTGCACGAGCTCGATGAGTTCCGGCTTCCCTACGTCGGAGGATGCGACCTCGGCACCCGGACCGTGGAACCCCACCTCCAGGCCTTGCGTGCGTTCGGCCTCAACGTCACCGCGGTGGCCGGCTTCTACGACGCCAAGGTCGATCGCACGGTCAGCCCCAGCAAGGCGATCGTCCTGACCGAACGTGGCGACACCGTCACCGAGAATGCGCTCATGGCGGCGGCACGGCACGACGGCGTCAGCGTGATCCGCAACGCCAGCTCCAACTACATGGTCCAGGACCTCTGCTTCTACCTCCAGGCGCTCGGTGTGACCATCGAGGGCATCGGCAGCACCACGCTGACCATCCACGGCCAGCGCGTCATCGACGTCGACGTCGAGTTCTCACCTTCGGAGGACCCGATCGAGGCGATGAGCCTGCTCGCCGCAGCAGTCGTCACCGAGTCCGCCATCACTATCCGTCGGGTCCCCATCGAGTTTCTCGAGATCGAGCTCGCGCAGCTCGAGGGCATGGGCATGACGTACGACATGACCCCGGAGTACCGCTCGGCCAACGGGCTGACCCGCCTTGTCGACCTCACCACCATCCCCGGCCCGCTGACGGCACCCGCCGACAAGATCCACCCGATGCCGTTCCCGGGTCTGAACATCGACAACCTGCCGTTCTTCGCGATCATCGCTGCGTGCGCGACCGGAACGACGATGATCCACGACTGGGTCTATGACAACCGGGCGATCTATCTCACCGAGCTCACCAAGGTCGGTGCCAAGGTGCAGCTGCTCGACCCGCATCGGGTGCTGATCGAGGGACCGACCCGTTGGCGCGCCGCCGAGGTCAGCTGCCCACCCGCCCTGCGTCCTGCCGTGGTCATCCTGCTGGCAATGCTCGCGGCCCCGGGAACCTCGGTCCTGCGCAACGTCTACGTGATCAACCGTGGCTACGAGGACCTGGCCCAGAGACTCAACGCACTCGGCGCCACCGTCGAGACCTTCCGCGACATCTGAGCGGGCTGAGCGACCTGCGCGGGCGTCTCAGACGCTGCGCCGTAGCTCCTTCGCCAGCGAGGCGGCAATCGCGTCCGGGGTCAGCCCGATCTCGTCCAATACCTGGCTTCGAGAGGCATGCGCCAGGAACTTCTTGGGTATGCCGTAGCAGCAGACCGTTGTCCTGCTCCCCGCCTGACGCATCGCCAGGGTCACCGACGATCCGATGCCCCCCGACACCAGGTTGTCCTCGATCACGGCAACCGCCCTGGCATCGCCGGCTGCGCGGACCAGGTCCGGGCTGACTGGCAATACCCACCGAGGATCGACGACACGCACCGACATCCCTTGCGCCTCAAGCTTTTCGGCCACGATGATCGATGTCGCAGCCATCACTCCGACACCGACGATCAGCAGATCCACCTCACCGCGCCCGGTCTCGTGCAGGACGTCGAGGCTGTCGAGCCGGCGCACCCGGGATATGGGGTCTGCGACATCACCCTTGGGGAAACGCAGCACCGTGGGACCATCTGAGACCTCGACGGCCTCGCGCAGCTGTCGGCGCACCTGCTCGCCGTCGCGAGGCGCCGCCAACCGCAAACCCGGCACCACGGCGCAGATCGTCATGTCCCACATGCCGTTGTGGGAGGCACCATCGGTGCCCGTCACGCCGGCCCGGTCGAGCACCACCGTGACGCCGGCCTTGTGCAGGCCAGCGTCCATGAGCAGCTGGTCAAAGGCACGGTTGAGGAACGTGGCATAGACGGCGACCACCGGATGCAGACCGGCAAAGGCGAGCCCGGATGCCATCGTCAGCGCGTGCTGCTCGGCAATCCCCACGTCAAAGACCCGGTCCGGAAAGCGTGCCGCGAACCTGTCCAGGCCCACCGGGATCATCATCGCCGCGGTCAGCGCCACCACGTCGGGTCGCCGTTCACCGATCTCGCACATCTCGTCGCTGAACTCATCGGTCCAGATCCGGCCACCCTCGTTGAACGGCAGGCCGGTCTCGGGGTTGATGACGCCCACCGCATGGAAGCGGTCGGCCTC
>PKWT01000159.1 GCA_003132125.1 Micrococcales bacterium
GCCGGTCCGGCCGACCTCAAGGGCAAGAAGGTGAGTACGCCACAGCTTGGCAACACCCAGGACATCGCGTTGCGGTTCTGGCTCAAGGGGCAGGGCCTGCGGAGCGACCTGCAGGGAGGTGGCGATGTCACTGTCCTGCCGCAGGAGAACGCCCAGGTCGTCGATGCGTTCAAGCAGAAGCTGATTGCTGGTGCCTGGGTGCCAGAGCCCTATGCCACCCGGTTGGTACAGGCCGGGGGCAGGGTTCTGGTCGACGAACACACCCTGTGGCCAGGCAAGAGGTTCACCACCACAGTCCTGGCCGTGCGCACTGACTTCCTCAAGGCGCACCCGGAGACGGTCAAGGCCTTGCTGGCAGGCGACCTGGATGCCACGGCCTTCATCGCCAGGGACCCGGCCATGGCGCAGAAGGATGTCGCGGACCTGATTGCCAAGATCTCGGGCAAGCCCATGAAGGAGTCAGTGATCCTGGCAGCGTGGAAGCAGCTCGAGTTCACCGTCGACCCGGTGCCTTCCTCGGTGCTCGTGGGAGCCCAGCACGCCTTCGAGGTCGGGGTGCTCAAGACTGAGCCCAAGCTCGACAAGCTGATTGACCTGAGCCTGCTCAACACCCTGCTCACGGAGCGAGGGATGGCGGAGATAGTCCAATGACAACCCCAGTGACGGCCTCGGCACCCTCCTGGGCTGTGCGGGCGGTCGGGCAGCCCTGGGTTGATCGACCGGCCGTCGCCCTCGAGGGCGTGACCAAGCGCTACGAGGGTGAGAACGGGGTCTTGGCCCTGGACGGCATCACTCTGGCCGTTCCACCCGGTGAGTTCCTGACTCTGGTAGGGGCTTCGGGGTGCGGCAAGTCCACCCTGCTCAACCTCGTCAGCGGCCTCGACCAAGCGACCTCCGGGTTGGTGCGGGTGGACGGGCACGCGGCCTTCATGTTCCAGGAGCATGCCCTCTTCCCTTGGCTGTCCGCCCTGGACAACGTCGCAACACCATTGCGGCTAAAGGGAGTTGGCAGGAGGGACCGCGAGGCACAGGCACGCGACTACCTCGAGGCGGTTCACCTGACCGACTTCGCCGACCGTCGCCCGCACGAGCTATCCGGTGGCATGAAGCAACGCGTCGCCATTGCTCGCACCCTCGCGACCCAGTCCCCCGTGCTGTTGATGGACGAGCCGTTCGGTTCCCTCGACGCGATAACGCGCGACCTGTTGCACGACGAGCTCGAGTCGATCTGGCGAGAGCGCAACCTGACCGTCCTGTTCGTGACGCACAACGTGCGTGAGGCCGTGAGGCTGGGGGACCGGGTCGTGCTGCTGTCCAGCCGCCCCGGTCGCATCGTCGCGGAGCACGACGTGGCCATCGACCGGCCCCGCCGTATCGAGGACCCGGCTGTCTCTGCTCTGGCCGGGCAGATCACAGATGCCCTGCGCCGGGAAGTGGCCCGCCATGGTACTTGATCTCAATGCCCGCAGGGTCGCCCGGACGGCAGCTCCTCAGGACGCGATGTCCCGAGACGTAATGCAGGAGAACGAGATCCGAGGACTCGACGCCCTTAACCTCGGTTCCTCGAACTCGCCTCACACGCACGCCGTATGGCGAGTGGCGTGGCCCAAGCTCGCCGCCCTGGCTATAGCGTTGAGCCTATGGCAGCTCGTGGCCATCAGTGGGTGGAGGCAGAGCTACGTCCTACCCGGCCCGCTACCCGTGTTCGTCGAGCTTGGTCGCCAGCTGGTGACCAAGGACTTCTGGACGGCCGTGGCAATCACGATGACTCGCGGCGTGGTTGGTTTCGGCCTGGCCGCCGTCATGGGGCTGGTGCTGGGCATTACCGTGGCACGCTCACGGATCCTGCGTGCCGCCATCGGGTCCCTCATCACCGGCCTGCAGACAATGCCGTCCATCGCGTGGTTCCCCCTTGCGATCCTTCTGTTCCAGCTGTCCGAGCAGGCCATCCTGTTCGTCATCATCATCGGCGCCGCACCCTCGATCGCCAACGGGGTCATCGGCGGAGTCGACTACGTCCCCGCGCTTCTCGTCCGGGCCGGCCGCAACATCGGCGCAAAGGGCCTGTCGCTGTATCGCCATGTCGTCCTACCCGCCGCCCTGCCGAGCATCGTCTCAGGCCTCAAACAAGGTTGGGCGTTCGCCTGGCGTTCACTGCTCGCCGGCGAGCTCTTGGTCTCCATCGCCAACCGACCCAGCCTCGGCGTCTTCCTGACCCAGAGCCGCGAGCTAGGCGACACGTCATACATGATCGCCCTGATGATCGCGATCCTGACAATCGGCATCGGCGTCGACGCCGTCTTCGCCACCATCGAGCGCGGTATCCGCCGACGCCGGGGGGTAGTCGTCAGCGGCTGACCGTCGCCGGAGGCCGAGGCAGGGTGCCCATGGTCCACAATCACTGCGTGGACATCTCTGCGAGGACCGACTACGCCATCCGGGGGCTGCTCATGCTTGCCCAAGAGGCGCTGTCTGCCGGCGTCCCAGTCTCGGTGGAAACACTCGCTCATCGTCAGCACCTCCCTCGCAAGTTCCTCGAGGCGATCCTGGGCGATCTGCGCCGCGCCGGCATCGTGGTGAGCCAGCGCGGTCCGAGCGGTGGTTACACTCTGTCCCGACCGGCTGCCCAGATCAGCCTCGGTGAGATCTTCCGCGTGGTCGACGGACCGTTGGCCGAGGTGCGCGGACTACGCCCGCACGAGACGTCATATGACGGCGTGGCAGAGTACCTGCCGGTCGTGTGGGTAGCTGTGCGCGCAAGCCTGAGACGTGTGCTGGACGGGACCAGCCTCGAGCAGCTCCTCAGTGGAGACCTGCCCCCCGAGGTGCACCATCTCGCGGAGGACCCCGACGCTTGGGAAAACCGCTGACTTAGCTGAGGAAACGGTCTGCTTCCGGTCCGTGCTCAGTCGAGACCGCTTCCGGGAGGGTTTTCTCACGTCTGGAGCGGCCTGAACCGAGCAATGCGGTCTCAACTGAGCAAACGGTCTCAACTGAGCAGTCAGTGCCGGGGTGGGTGGTTGTAGCGAGGGTCGATCTCCTGGCCCGACAGCTCGTGGATGGCTGCCATGATCGCGTCGGTGGCCTCGCGCCGGGCAGGGCCGGGTTTGGCCCCCTGCAGGTAGCTGAAGTCGAGCGGTTCGCCGAACCGGATCGCGATCTTGCTGACACGTGGAAGTCGTGAGCCCACCGGTTGGATGTCCTGTGTGCCTGAGAGCGCCACGGGGACGACGGGGCATCCGGCGGTCAACGCCAACCACGCCACGCCGGTGCGACCGCGGTAGAGGCGTCCATCACGCGATCGCGTCCCCTCCGGGTAGATACCCAGAGCGTGACCGGAGTTGAGGATCTCCAGCGCCGTGTCGAGGGCCTCCTGTGCGGCGCCGTGGGTTCCCCGACGGATGGGGACGGCCCCGGTGGCTGTGAAGAACCAACGCCTCAACAGACCGCGCATGCCTTTGCCGGTGAAGTAGTCGGACTTGGCAAGGAAGACGACGCGTCGAGGGGATATCAACGGGATGACGATGCTGTCGACGAACGAGAGGTGGTTGCTGGCCAGGAGCAGCGGGCCGGTGCGGGGGATGTGCTCGCGGCCTTCGATGACGGGCCGGTAGATCAAACGGGCGATCGGAGCCATCACGGATCTGGTGAGCTCGTAGAGCATGGGTCCCCAGACGTCTCGAGGTGCCGGTCCGGTCGGCAGAGGCCGGTACCTCGCAACTTTACTGGCTGGGGTGATGCCGCTAGCGGGCGGTTCCGCGGTCCGACCGGATGGACGCCGAGCGGGTGGGTCGGTGGTGTGGGTTCGGTGGATCTCGTCGCATCTGGCAGAATGGCGCGCGTACTCGTCTGTCTGCGGCCCCTCTCTCCGCTTCGGACGTGTCCATCCGAGCGTCACGAGCCGTGTCCCCACGCGGATGCCGTGCCGCTCACCCCAGACAAGAAACAGGAGACACCACAACCGTGGCCGTCAAGATTCGTTTGAAGCGCATAGGCAAGATCCACGCACCGTACTACCGCGTTGTCGTCATGGACTCGCGCACCAAGCGCGATGGCCG
>PKWT01000439.1:0-1134 GCA_003132125.1 Micrococcales bacterium
TGCGAATCTCCGAGGCCGCCGAGCTGCTCGGCGTGTCCGACGACACGGTACGACGGATGGCCGACTCAGGGCGTCTGGACACGGCAAAGGACAGCGCCGGACGACTGACCGTCAGCGGCAAGGACCTAGCTGCCCTGGCCCGCGAGATCGCCCACCCCGCGCCCGTCGGCGCCGTGCATGAGGAGTCGGCCCGCAACCGGATGCGCGGCATCGTGACGCGCGTCGTGAAGGACGCCGTGATGGCGCAGGTCGAGATGCAGGCCGGGCCGTTCCGCATCGTGTCCCTGATGTCCCGCGAAGCCGTCGACGAGCTGGGGCTGGATGTGGGTGTCGTGGCCATCGCCTCGATCAAGTCCACCCATGTGGTGATGGGCATCCCGACGTGAGATCTCAGGTAGGCCTCGCCGCCGCAGGCGTCGCAGCACTCGCTCTCGCCCTCGGTGTGGCCGGGTGCAGCGCGGCGGGCGGCGCGCCGGGGAACGGGCCCACCCGGCATACCGTGGTCGTGCTGGCCGCCTCGTCCCTGACCGAGTCGCTGACGGCCATCGCGAGGGACTTCGAGGCGAGCCACCCGGGGACCGACGTCCAGCTGAGCTTCGCGGCCAGCTCGACCCTGGTGACCCAGGTCAACCAGGGAGCCCCTGCTGACCTGATCGCCTTGGCCGGAACGTCCGCGGAGGGGCCGCTGGACAAGAGCCGGATCGTCGGCGACACCCGGTCGCTGGCCAGCAACACCCTCGAGATCGCCACTCCCCCAAGCAATCCCGGCAAGGTCAATGCCATCACCGACCTGTCCCGACCCACGCTCAACGTCGTCCTGTGCGCAGCCACTGTGCCCTGCGGCAACGCGGCAACCAAGGCCTTGTCAGTCGCCGGGGTCGTGGCCCACGTCGTGTCCTACGAGACCGACGTGAAGGCCACGCTCGCGAAGGTCCAGCTCGGCGAGGCTGACGCCGCGATCGTCTATCGGAGCGATGTGGTCGCGGCCGGCGCCCGGGTCCGCGGCGTGCTCATCCCGGCGTCGGTGAACCAGACGCTCGACTACCCGTTGATCCGGCTGACCGACGACCCGACGACGGTCGAGTTCATGGCCTATGTCCTGTCTGACCAGGGACGAAAACGCCTGCGTGACAA
>PKWT01000439.1:1180-6350 GCA_003132125.1 Micrococcales bacterium
GCGCTGATCGGTACTCCGCTCGCATGGCTCTTGGCCCGGTCGACGCACCGCGCGACTCCGTGGCTGCGAGCGCTGGTGACGGTCCCCCTGGTGTTGCCGCCGGTCGTCGGCGGCGTGGCTCTGCTGATGGCGTACGGGCGCGAAGGTGTTGTGGGCAGAACGCTTCTCGAGGTCGCCGGGTGGTCCATACCGTTCACTCCGGTGGCTGTCGTCTTCGCCGAGGTGTTCGTCGCCCTCCCCTTCTATGTCCTCGCCGTCGAAGGGGCCATGCAAGGGCTGGACCCCAGGTATGACGGGTTGGCGGCCACGCTCGGAGCCTCGCCGTGGCGAACCTTCCGAACGGTCGTCGTGCCCATGGTGGCCCCGGGCATCGCCAGTGGCGCAGCGCTGGCCTGGGCCCGCGCGCTGGGAGAGTTCGGTGCCACGATCACTTTCGCAGGCAACTTCCCCGGGCGTACCCAGACCGCTCCGCTCGCCGTCTACGTGGCCCTCGAAAGCGACCCGCAAGCGGCCATCGCGCTCAGTCTCGTCATGCTGCTGATCAGCGTCGTCATCCTCGGCGCGCTGCGCGGGCGGTGGCTGCGTTGAGTCTCCAGACGCACGCGACGGGTCTCCGGGCCGACGTCCGGCTCACCCGCGGCATGCTCCAGCTGGGCATCGAGCTCAGCGCCCGCCCGGGTCAGATCGTGGCTGTCCTCGGACCGAACGGCTCAGGCAAGACCACGCTCCTGCACACCCTGGCAGGCCTGATTCGCCTGCAGCACGGGCAGATTGAAGTAGCCGGCTCCGTGTGGGACAGCCCTGCGGACAACGTCTGGCTGAGTCCCGAGCAGCGCCGGACCGGCCTTGTCGTGGCAGACCACCTGCTCTTTCCCCATCTCAGCGTCATCGACAACGTGGGCTTCGGCCCTCGGTCGCGGGGTGTCCCAAAGGCCGAAGCCCGAGCGCGTGCCGGCATCGAGCTAGACGCCGTGGGCCTCGGCGGACACCTCGAGGTCCGACCCGGCGAGCTGTCTTCAGGTCAGGCCCAACGGGTCGCCCTCGCCAGGGCTCTGGCCACCGACCCCGCGCTGCTGCTGCTCGATGAACCGTTGTCGGCGCTCGACCCGACGACGCGTGCGCAGACCCGGGCCGACCTGGGCGTCCGGCTTCGCGCATTCAGCGGCGTCACCATCATGGTGACCCATGACCCGCTCGACGCCCTGTCCCTGGCTGATCGACTGGTGTTCATCGAGGCCGGCGAACTGGTCCAGGAGGGAACGCCGCAAGACGTGATCGCCCGGCCCCGTGACGCGTACGTGGCACAGGTCGTCGGGCTCAACTTCCTTCGAGGGCAGCGAGCCGGTGACCAACAGGTGGATGTCGGAGGAACCATCGTCGTGGCGCCCCATATCCCTGCCGGTGGATCAGGCGGCTCGGTCTGCGTGACCATCCCGCCGTCGGCCGTCGCCCTCTACCGGACCCGCCCCGACGGCTCACCGCGCAACACCTGGCCGGTCACCGTCAGCGACGTCCAGCTCATCGGCCAGACGGCAAGGGTGATCCTTGACGGTCCGTTCATCCTGGCCGCCGAGGTCACCGCAGGAGCCGTTGCCGACCTCCGGCTGGGCGTGGGTCAGGAGCTGTGGGCCACCGTGAAGGCGACCGAGGTCAGCGTCTATCCGGCGTGACGATGACTGAGCAACTCGTGAAGTCGCAAAGAACGCTGCTCCGGGGGCCTCGGAACAGCATTCTTTGCGACTTCACGGTGGGTGGTCGGGGCTATTCCTGCCGCTTGGTCGCCATCTCGGCCTTGAGCGCGGCGACAAACCCGTCGACGTCCACCTCGGTGGTGTCGAACGACGTCATCCACCGGACCTCGCCGGTCTTCTCGTCCCACACATAGAACGGGTAGCGCGTCTGCAGGCGCTCGGTCACCGCTGGGGGCAGGACCGCGAAGACCGCGTTGGCCTCGACCGGTCTCTGCACCTCGACCCCGTCGACATCACGGACGGCGGTCTCGAGCCGAACCGCCATAGCGTTCGCGTGGCTCGCATTGCGGAGCCACAGATCGCCGGACAGCAGTGCATCGAACTGGGCTGACACGAAGCGCATCTTGGATGCCAGCTGCATCGAGAACTTGCGCAGGAACGCCATCCCGCTGACCGCCTCGGCGTTGAGGACGACGATGCACTCACCGAGCATCAGCCCGTTCTTGGTGCCACCGAACGAGATGACGTCGACGCCGACGTCGGTGGTGAACGCCCGCAACGGAACGCCCAGTGCCGCGGCGGCATTCGAGATCCGGGCGCCGTCGAGATGCACAAGCATGTCGTGCCGGTGGGCGTGCTCGACGATCGCTGCGATCTCGTCCACCGAGTAGCGCGTCCCGAGCTCGGTGCTCTGTGTGATCGAGACGACCCTGGGCTGAGCCCTGTGCTCATTGCCCCACCCCCACGCCTGCAGGTCGACCAGCTCGGGGGTGAGCTTGCCCAGCGGGGTCGGGATGGCCAGCAGCTTCAGGCCGCCGACCCGCTCGGGAGCGCCGCACTCATCGACGTTGATGTGCGCGGACTCGGCGCAGATGACCGCATCCCAGCGCTCGGTCATCGCCTGCAGCGAGATGACGTTGGCGCCGGTCCCGTTGAAGACGGGGTATGCCGTGGCGGCGTCACCGAAGTGCTGCTGGAAGACGCTCTGCAGGCGCTGCGTGTAGATGTCGGCGCCGTAGGCCACCTGGTGTCCACCGTTGGCCCGGGCGATGGCCTCGAGGATCTCAGGGTGGATCCCGGCGTAGTTGTCGCTGGCGAATCCTCGGGCTTCGGGGTCGTGCAGAGGTGACGCGTTCACAGGCGTTGTCCGTTCAGCTCGGGGGCTGGTATGAGCCACACGTGGTCGATGGTGTCGTCCTTTCGGAGAAGGTCCGGTCCGGGTGCGGTGGGCGGAGCCGTATCGTCTGCATCATGCCAGCGGAACGCGTGATGCCCACCGAGGAGTCCCAGGACCTCATCGACCTGACGCGGGAGATCTGCGCCGACCAGCTCGCACCGAAGGTGGATGCCGCCGAGGAGGCTGCCGAGTTCCCGCGCGACACCTTCGCCCTTCTGGGCCGCTCAGGCCTGCTCTCCCTGCCGTACGCCGAGGAGCTCGGCGGCGGCGGCCAGCCGTATGAGGTCTACCTCCAGGTCGTCGAGGAGATCGCCGCCGCATGGATGAGCGTGGCCGTGGGCGTCTCGGTGCACTCGTTGACCTGCTTCCCGGTGGCCGAGTACGGCAGCGACCAGCAACGGGCGGACCTGCTCCCTGCAATGCTGAGCGGCCAGACCCTCGGCGCCTACTGCCTTTCCGAAGCCCAGGCCGGCAGCGACGTCTCCGCCATCTCCACCAGGGCAACCCCCACCCAGGATGGCTCGCAGTACAGCATCAAGGGCACCAAGGCCTGGATCTCGCACGCAGGCCATGCCGACTACTACACCGCGTTCGTCCGCACCGACGACCACCCGAGCAAGGGCCTGTCCTGTTTTGTCATTCCCGGCGACACCGAGGGCATCTCCTTCGGCGCGCCCGAGCGCAAGATGGGCCTGTCCTGCGACACCGTGCGCCAGGTCATCTTTGACGGAGCCCTCGTCGACAACGCCCGCCTGATCGGCGCACCTGGCTCGGGCATGTCTATCGCCCTTCACGCGCTCGACTCAGGCCGCCTCGGAATCGCCGCAGCCGCAACGGGTCTGGCGCAAGCAGCACTGGACGTGGCCGCGAAATACAGCAAGGAGCGCAAACAGTTCGGCAAAGCCATCAGCGAGTTCCAGGGCTTGTCGTTCCTGCTTGCTGACATGGAAGCCGCCGTGACATCAGCCCGCGCAACCTATCTGCATGCCGCTCGGCTCAAGGACGCCGGCAAGCCGTTCACCCGTCAGGCCGCGGTGGCCAAGCTCATCTGCACCGACGCGGCCATGAAGGTCACGACCGATGCGGTTCAGGTCCTCGGTGGCTACGGTTACACGCGTGACTTCCCCGTCGAGCGATACATGCGCGAGGCCAAGGTCACCCAGATCTTCGAAGGCACCAACCAGATCCAGCGCCTCGTCATCGCCCGCCAGCTGCTTCGCGGCTGACCCGTCTTCCTAGGAGAAACCCTTGCAGATCAATGCTTCCACGGTCGCGCTCGTCACCGGTGGCGCCTCCGGCCTGGGTGAGTCCACGACACGCCGTCTGCACGCTGGCGGTGCCTCGGTCGTCATCATCGACCTGCCCTCGTCCGCCGGCCTGGACGTGGCTGCAGAGCTCGGCGACCGTGTCCGCTTCAGCCCTGCCGACGTGCGCGACGAGGCCCAGGTGCAGGCCGCGATCGCCGCAGCCCATGAGCTCGGCGACCTGCGGATCGTGGTCAACTGCGCGGGCATCGGAACACCCGGCCGGATCGTCGGTCGCAAGGGCCCGATGGACCTCGAGTCCTTCCGGAACGTCATCGACATCAACCTGATCGGCACCTTCAACGTCGTGCGCCTGGCGGCCGCGGCCATGCTCGAGAACGAGCCAGTCGACGGAGACCGCGGGGTCATCGTGATGACGGCGTCCATCGCCGCATACGACGGGCAGATCGGGCAGGCCGCGTATGCCGCGTCCAAGGGGGGCATCGTCGCCCTCACGCTCTCAGCCGCGCGAGATCTCGCCGACAAGCTCATCCGGGTCGTGACCATCGCGCCGGGGACGTTCGCGACACCGATGTTGGCCGGACTGCCGGATGAGGCAACCGCGGTCCTCGAGGCTCAGGTGCCTCACCCCTCGCGACTGGGCCGGCCCCCGGAGTATGCCTCGCTGGTCGCCCACATCGTCGACAACGGCATGCTCAACGGTGAGGTCATCCGGCTCGACGGCGCCCTGCGGATGCCCCCGCGCTGACGTCGGCCGGTGGCGGTGCCGCACCTGGTGCGAAGGCATCTCCGGTGGGTCCGTTCGACCTCTTGCGAACGTGTCCAACACGGCGTAGAACAAAAGGTACGCACCCGGTAACGGGCAGCGTCGACGGACAGTAAACGAGGTCCTGCAGCCAGCGGGGGAACCCGCTGAACCCGCCCGTGACGGGGCGTGGGGATCCTGCCGCACTGTCCGGCCAGTCGGGGAGTGTCACACCCAGACAAAGATGAGGCCCCGCCAACTCATACTTGGCGGGGTCTCCTCATTCATAGCG
>PKWT01000439.1:6421-8542 GCA_003132125.1 Micrococcales bacterium
GCAGGCCCACCAGCCGCCACCAGGCCACACAGACGGCCAAGAAGGCGGGCAGCCGGTCGACAAGTGCGGCGGTGCCTCGTCAGGGCCCCGAATCCCCGACACTGGACCCATGAGCCAACCCGCAGGCCACCTGATCCCGAAAGCAGCGCCGCGCACTGGCCTTCGAGTCCTCGTCGTGGACGACGAGCGAGCTCTGGCGGACCTCGTCGGGTCCTACCTGACCCGGGACGGCTTTGAGGTGTCGATGGCCTATGACGGGCAGCAGGCGATCGACCAGGCGCGGCAGGTCGATCCCGACGTGATGGTGCTGGACCTGGGGTTGCCCCTGATCGACGGCGTCGAGGTCTGCCGGGTGGTGCGGACCTTCTCTGACTGCTACATCGTGATGCTCACCGCGCGCACCGAGGAGATCGACAAGCTCATCGGTCTCTCGGTCGGCGCGGACGACTACTTGACCAAGCCGTTCAGCCCTCGGGAGCTGCTGGCCCGGATCCAGGCGATGCTGCGTCGTCCCCGCGCGTCCACCGCAAGTCGCCAGTCCGCGCAGGAGGCGCCGGCGCGGACGTTCGGGGCGTTGAGCATCGACGTTGCCGGACGCGAGGTCCACCTCGACGGTGAAGCGGTAGCGCTGACCCGCACCGAGTTCGACCTCCTGGAGGCATTGTCAGGTCGTCCCAAACTCGTCTTTTCCCGCCGCCAGCTGATCGATGCCGTGTGGGACCAGACCTGGGTCGGGGACGAGCACCTGGTCGATGTCCACGTCGGGCATCTGCGCAAGAAGCTCGGCGACGACTCCAGCTCGCCGCGGTATGTACGAACGGTGAGGGGCATCGGCTACCGCATGGGTGACGGCACATGAAGCAGATGGAAATGAACGCGCGCGAGCCCACCCGAAGAGGGGCTGGCCTCGCCGGTCGCCTGCTCGTGGCCCAGGCCCTGGTGCTGCTGGCCGGCGCCCTCACGGCATGGACGATTGCTGCCACCGTCGGCCCACGCCTGTTCCACGACCACCTCGCCATGGTCCAACCCGGATCGACAACGGCCCAGATCCTGCACATCGAGGAGGCCTACCAGAGCGCCAACGCAATCTCGCTGTCGTTGGCCCTGCTCGCGGCGATGGCGGCCGCGTTGGCGGTGAGCGTGTACCAGAGCCGTCGGATCGGACGGTCCGTCGCCAACTTCGCCACGGCGGCAAGCGACGTCGCCGGTGGCCATTACGACGTGAGAGTCCCCGGGCCAGGGCTCGGCCCGGAGTTCGACGCGCTCGCCTCGGGCTTCAACCAGATGGCCGGCCGTCTGGGCTCGGTCGAGCAGACCCGCCGCAGACTGCTGGCCGATCTCGGACACGAGATGCGTACCCCGGTGGCGATGTTGGAGGCCTACCTCGAGGCGCTGGAGGACGGCGTGGCGACGCTGGATGCCGGGACTGTCGAGCTGCTGCGTGCTCAGACCAAGCGCCTGGCGCGCCTGTCCGACGACATCACGTCCGTCTCCCGTGCCGAGGAGGGGCAGGTCGTACTGCACGCGCGCGCAGTACGGCCGGAGTCGGTGGCGACGGCTGCCGCCGACGCGGCGGCCGAGGCATACCAGACCAAAGGCGTTCACCTGGTCACCAACATCGCCGCCGGGTTGCCCGAGCTGTCCCTCGATCCCGAACGAATGGGTCAGGTCCTGGGCAACCTGTTGGACAACGCGTTGCGGCACACCCCGACCGGCGGAACCGTCACTGTCTCGACCGCTCTCTCCCCTGGGACGGGCGATGTGGAGCTGTCCGTCGCGGACACCGGAGAAGGTATTCCGGCCGCGCACCTCCCGCATCTGTTCGAACGCTTCTACCGGGTCGACACCGCTCGGGATCGAACCCACGGAGGATCAGGCATCGGGCTGGCCATCGCCAAGGCCCTGGTCGAGGCCCATGGCGGGCAGCTCACCGTCAGCAGTCCCGGGATCGGGCAAGGNNGACTGGCCGATCTCCACCGGGCTGTTCGTGCCCGCGGGTCACATCCGGTGGGCCATGGGGTAGAGGAACATGACCACGTTGAGAGCCGCCAGGACCCCGATCAAGCCCGTGACGGGAACCAGGGTCGCGCGACGGCGAGCAGGGGTGAGGTACCTGCGGTG
>PKWT01000485.1 GCA_003132125.1 Micrococcales bacterium
CTATCCACCGCGGCGTGCTTCCTGCCCACACGGGTACTCCCGCTGCGGTGCCGGTTCCCCCTGGGGTGTTGCCCGCTGCCCGGATGATCTCCAGCCGTCCGGTCGGAGGCGCCCACTCTGGCACGCTCGTGGTGTGAGTCTCGACCGGGTGCTGGGGTGCCACCGCGACTAGGCCGACAGATTGTCCGATGCGTCGCTCCAGCCGTCTCACGAGGCCCGCAGCGCCCCACAACGCCTCAACCGAGCCCTTGCTGCCCCGGGTCGGGGCGCGATCCCACGCCATCGGTTCGGGGGGCGTGGTCGCTGCATCGACGATAACGACCTCAGTCGTGGTGTTGCCCACGTCGACCCCGGCAATGAACCTCACCGCTTCAGGAGACTACGGCGGGAGTAGACCTCCGCGGCCTCCCGGAACAGTGCCGCGTTGCGCACCGCACCTCGATTCTCCAACTGATCCGCGAGCGTGGTCAGTTCTTCGGCCGTGGAGCGGTGCGGCCTGAGTGCCTCGTACAGCGCCAAAACCTCGTGATCGCCCAGTGCGGTCAGCTCCGCAGCCCGGCGGAAGTTGCTCGCCAGTTGCGGGTTCGCGTGTGCCTCCGCCACCTGTGCTTGGTGCTCCAGTGTGGAGGGGTGGATGCTCACGTCGGCCATCTCGACCGCGCCGTCCCGGACCGAGTCCAAGGTGATATCCAGGGGGTCACGCCCCGAGGCCCCTAGAGCAATCACCGGTCCACCTCCAGGTCTTCTACACCACGATCTGGGTCGCTGCAACGGCGTTCGATGTCCACCAAAGCCACGACCTTGGTGTGATACCTGGCCTCGATTGCCTCGTCGCTGTACGGGTTGCGGGTCGGTTCGGGCGTGGCCCCCTTGGCGTGCCGCCCCGCATTTACTCCGAGCCGGCGGTACAGCGACGCGTCGACCGAGGGTGCCACGCTGTACAACTCCAGATTCGCCAGCGGGGGCAAGTCACGCCGGTGGATGAGCGCGGTTCCCTTGCCCTGCAGTCCTATCCCGATCCCTGAGCCGGACAATCGCGCAGCCGTGAGCCCGATCAGACCAAGGTCGATCGTGCCGTTCACCCGGACGATCCGGCCGACGCACCCTTCCTCTTCCAAGCCTGCGAGCAGCTCGCCCAGCGCCTCGACCACGGTCAGCCCCGACAGAGTGAGCCAGATCTCCCGGCCTACCGCAGGTGACACCCCGATCACCACCTCACGGGGGTCGGCTCCTTGTCCGGCCGATCCGACAGCACGCAGCGCGCCGGAGCGGTACGCAGCCTGTTCCGCGCGCAAGTCATCGACTGATCGCTGCTGGCGCACGGCATTGATCTCAGCCTGCCGGTCAGCCGTGGGGAAATATCCGGTTCCCGGCCCGGCATAGTCGTTCGGGTCGGTGACCAGCGACAGGACTCGGGACGACTCGTCGAAGATTGCCGCCGTCTGCAGGTAGTCGCCAGCGACTCGAGCCTTGAGCAGGGCCAGGATGCGGCCAGCCTCCTCCTCAAAACCGGTCTCGTACAACGCGGTCACGACGTCAAGCATCGTAAGTCCGGTCTCGCGGATGATCCGTGCCGCGACCAACGGGGTCATCAGGTCGGCGGCCGGCACGTCCTTAGAACCTGCGGCGTCGACAGCCTGGGCCGCCCACTCGTCGGTGAAGTCCCCCAGGCCGAGGTACCGGTAGACGGCGCGCACTGCCGCAACCGCCCGGGTCCTGACACCGGCGACCTGCCGCTCCCCAGCCGTCCGCAATCCGCCGTCGATACCCCAGTCGCGCTGAATTACCAGGAAGTCGTCGATGTCCTCTGCGTTCCACTGGCTGGGACCGAACATGTTGTCGTAGCGCTGAATGGAGCCGAATCCGCTGCACACGAAGTCAGAACCCGCCAGCAGGATCGGCAAGGTGCGCGACGTGCGTCGGACATCGGACTCCGACATCAGCGCGTCGTTGCCGGTGCATGCCTCAAGGTTGCGCGCCATCACCATGACGTTCTCGGCCATCAAAGAGCGGACGCCACCGGGCACCGAGCTCGCCACCGCAGCAGAGTCGATGCCCCCGTTCTGGACACCCTGCGCGCCGATCGCCCGGGCGAGCGCGACGCAACGCGCCTCCAGGTAGAACATCGAGCGTCCTTCCGAGGCGCCCATCAAGGCCTCCGCCCCGCCCCCCGACGTCACCCGCATCTTGATCCCCCTGGATGCGTAGCCGGACGTCAGGAAGGCCTTGGACCAGGGCGTGTCGTCGCCGTCGACAAAGACCTGTTCGGTGCCGTACAAGGAGACGGTCTCCGCGTAGGAAACTAGGCCCCGCATGCCCATCTCGAGTTCAGCGGCCTCCTCTACCGAGCACTGCACCAATACACCGGCCGCGCCCACAGCCGCCCCGATCGAGACCGCGACGGCGTTGGACGGCGCGTCACCGAGCACAGGAACGGTGGTCTCGACCTCGCGGAACCCATATGCTGCCGCGGTGGCCGCGTCAGCAGCGAGCAGCAGCGGGTCGTCGGACCGGTTGGTCACGTGGGCCTGGTTGCTCGGCGTCCGGCGGGCCCGCAGCTTCGTCATCGCCATGCCAAGCTCGACCGGGCGCAGCAGAGCCAGGCCTCGTGCCAGCTTCGCCGGGGTCATCCCAGCGGCAAGGCGCAGCACTTCCGCGCGAAGGGTCTGCGGGTCGACGACCATCTGGGCGAAGGCCACGTCGTCCAGGGCCATCGCTTCCGCGGCCACGTCGAGGTCAAGCCCGTGCCGGGCGATGAACTCGTCGAGGACGTCGAACTCGGCGGCCGGGCGGGAGTCCATCTCGAGGACCGTGTCCTCTGGTCCGAGGACGAGCGAGGGCGCAGGGTCGTGCGGGGAGTCGAACGCGATCAGGCCTAGGCGGGGATCTTCGACCGCCAACCCGTCCAAGTTCACCGGCTGGGCATCCATGAACCGGAACCGGCCAATGGGCTCCGGGCTAGGCGCGTTCACTCTGCGCCCTCTGCGCCCTCTGCGGCGTCGAAGACCGCGGCGGCCGCCTCAGCGCAGGCCAGGTCGTGCTCTGCGGTGCCGCCGCTCACCCCGACCGCGGCGACCACCCTTCGGGCTGACCACAGCGGTATACCCCCCGCGAAGCACACGAACCGGCCACGGGCTGCCGACTGCATGCCGGCCAGCGGGCCACCGGGACTCACCAGCGGGGCGAGCTCGTGGGTGCGGGCACGATGGGCAACGGCCGTGTATGCCTTGTCGGGCGCCAGTACGGGACCGGCGATCTCGGCACCATCCATGCGTTCGAAGCAGACCAGATGGCCGCCGCCGTCGACCACCGCCACCGAGACCAGCACGTCCCGGGTCGTGGCGGCTTGGACAGCCGCAGCGACCATGCGCCGGGCGAGCCCCAGGTCCACCTCGGTGCGGGTCACGCGCGGCACGTGCGCCGCCTCACCGAGTGGACATCCAGGCAGCGGCGGCGCGGCGCAACCTCGCATGCACCCCCCGCATCGCTACCGCCTCAGGGAACACCGCCTTAGGCACCTTGGCGACCATCGTGTAGACGGTGTCGACCACGTTGGCTACCGGTGACAGGCAGGTCTGCGAGACCAGTTGATAGGCGTCGAGCTCGGACTGCCCCGTCAGCTCCGCGACCCAGCGGACCATCTGCACCTGGGCGATCCTGAACGCGTCCTCGAGCGGCTTGGTCGACCCCGTGGTGATGATGAACTCGTCGCTCTCTAACCGCGGCCAGGGAGTACTCACGCCCTTGACGAGATCGACGATCAGCACTGTGTCCATGGCGCACTCGACCGCCACGCCGCACGCCTCGCCCTCGCCCTGCCTGGCGTGCCCGTCCCCGAGGCTGAGCATCGCGCCGGGGACGTTCACGCCCAAGTAACAGGTCACACCAGCGCGCATCTCGGGGGTATCCATGTTCCCACCCCAGTCCCCTGGCGCCAGCGACGAACGCACCTCGCCGAGCGCCGGTGCGACACCAACTGTTCCGTGCATCGGGTCCAGAGGAAGAGCAGCGGTGAAAGGCGTGTCCAACGCTGCGTAGCGGACCAGCCGTTCCGCGCGGTCGATCTCGTAGATCCAAGTGCGTTCGGCCAGGGCGGGGTGCAGTAGGGCTGTGGTCGCACTGGCTGTCAGGGAGCCGAAGAAAGGCACCAGGGTGCTGACTCCCCAAGCCGCCCGGGGCTCGATCGAGACGAAGTGCACAGCCAGGGTGTCGCCGGGTTCGGCGCCTTCCACGAAGAAGGGGCCGGTCTGCGGGTTGATGAACCGTGGGTCGCAGACCTCGCTGACGCGGTCGGAGGTCGAGCTCACCCGGCCGGCGAAGCAGTCGAGCGTGGAGGTCGAAAGTATCGTTCCAGGCATGATGCTCGCCACGGGCTCCACGCCGCCGAACGTGTAAACGAGCGAGGAGGGCGGTGCGTCGTGGTCGATCGCGTGTGAGTAGATCTGGTTCATGCATGAACCCTTTCGCTGTTCCAAGGGCATCGCCCGAGGCTGGTCTGCGTTGATGAGGGAGGGTGGGGGCCTGGGGTCTGCAGGCCCCCACCGCTCATGTTTAGACCGGGGCTTGGTCGACTTCTTCGCGTTCGTGCGTGTCGTCGAGGACTACGCGGCCGATGATGTCGTAGCGCTCAGGCGCGAGGTACTTTGCGCCTAGCGCGAAGGCCATTCCTCCCAGTCCGGTAGCAGCCACCACCCATGGGGACACTTTGAACACGATGTCACTGGCAGCCGAGCCGGCGGCAAAGCCGGCGTTGATGGCCAGCAGGTAGATCACGTACAGCATCCCAACGCCGCCGATCAGTGGGGCGAGGAGGGTTCGGAACCAGTTGGCGCTGCTTGGATGGTTTTTGTGGAAATGGAAGTAGGAGATGCATGCGAAGGCGGTGAGGGCCTGCACGATGAGAATTGCAGTCGTGCCTAGGATGGCCATCAGTGCGTACAACTGGCCGTACGGGTCCCGGCCGGTGGCGAAGAACCACAGCACGATCGTGGTCGCGATGGCTGTCTGGACGAAGCCGGCGACGTGGGGCGAGCCGTGGATTTTGTGGGTGGCGCCCAATGTCTTGCCGAAGCCAGAGACCAGGTTCTCCCGACCAATCGCGTAAATGTAGCGTGAGGCGCAACTGTGGAACGCCATGCCGCACGCGTACGAGCCAGTCATGAGGAGAAACTCGAAGACGACGACAGCCCAGTTACCGAGGTGCTCTTGCACCGGACCGAAGAAGATGTTGCCGGCGGTGGCACCATCTTGTGCCAGGGCCACTGCGGCGTCTGGGCCCGTGCCGACGATGGCGGACCAGGAGATGAAGACGTAGAAGACTCCGATACCCAGGACCGAGAGCATGGTCGCCTTGGGGACGATCTTCTTGGGATTCCTTGACTCCTCGCCGTACATCGCGGTGGACTCGAACCCGACCCAGGACCAGAATGCGAAGAACAGGCCGATCCCGGCGGAGCCTGTCGCGGTCAGCATCTTGCCCGCGTGTTTGGGGTCGGCGACCGTCGTGTTGAGGTTCTTGAACGCGTTGAGTGGGTTGAGGGACCCCAGTGACCAGCCTTGGGGCCCGCCGCCGGTGAACAGGACCGTGACGGCCATCAGCGTGAGCATGACGATCTCGGTGATCAGGAAGACGCCGAGGACCTTGACGGTCAGGTTGATGTCGAAGTAGGTCAAGGTGGCGTTTGCAGCGAGCATCAGCAGCGCGAACCAGATCCAGGAGATGTCCAGGCCGAGGTGCGCGGTGAAGAAGTTGTGGGCGAAGAATGAGAAGATACCGACCAGCGAGGCCTCGAAGACCACGTAAGCCAGGGTTGTCAGCGCGCCGGCGCCCATGCCCATGACGCGACCAAGCCCGTGGGAGACGAAGCCGTAGAAGGCTCCGGTTGCGGTGATGTGCTTGGCCATCGTGGAGTACCCCAGGGCGAACAGTCCGAGGACGATGGTCGCGACGATGTAGCCAGCGGGGGCATTGGCGCCGTTGCCGAATCCGATCGCGATCGGCACATTGCCGACCATGGCGGTGATGGGGGCGGCGGTCGCAACCGCCATGAATATGACGCCGAATAGCCCGACGGCGTTCTTCTTGAGGCGTTGCACCTCGTGACCGGAGCTGGCGCCCGCAGGGGGGGCGATTCCGGTATCAGGGGGTTTCCTGGTGTTCTCAGTGGTCATGAGTGCCCTACTTTCCGTCGCCCGCAACTACCAGGCGTTGCTCCCGTCTGTGGCGTGCGCCACACCAATGGACGAGATCATGGCACTACCGACCGGACCAATACAAGGGTTTGGTTCAAAATGAGTGATTTGAATCGAACCATTGACAGATACGGTCCGACCAATGATGCTGGAGTCCGCGCAGCGTCCGTCCGCCCTCAAGTCAGGGCTCAACAGCGATTGGTGACCGATGCACGAGTACGACCTGTTCCGCTTCGACTCCAAGGATGAGGTTCTTGCCAAGTCCAAGGAGTACTGGAACCCGGGCAAGACCCAGTTCTGGGCGGACTCCGGGATCGATCTTGTCATCGACCGCCGCGAGGGTTACCTCATGTGGGACATCGACGGCCGGCGGCTCATTGACGTGCACCTCAACGGGGGAACCTACAACTTAGGGCATCGCAACCCTGAGGTGATGGCGGCGTTGACGACTGCGATGGGTCAGTTCGACATCGGAAACCACCATTTTCCGTCGCTGGCGCGTACCGCGCTGGCGCAAGCGCTGGTCGAGAGCGCGCCGACGTCTCTGACCAAGGTGGCCTATGCCAGCGGCGGGGGTGAGGCGATTGACATCGCCTTGAAGAGCGCCAGGCACGCCACGCAGAAGCGCAAGATCGTCTCGATCAACAAGGCCTACCATGGTCACACTGGTTTGGCTTTGGGCGCGGGAGATGACCGCTTCTCCAAACTGTTTCTGTCCGACCAGCCCGAGGACTTCCCGCACGTGCCGTTCAACGATCTTGCTGCGATGGAGGATGTGCTGAAGGGGCGAGACATCGCGGCGGTGATCATGGAGACCATCCCGGCGACCTACGGGTTCCCGCTGCCTGAGCCGGGCTACCTCGAAGGTGTCAAGAACCTCTGTGAGAGGTACGACGCGCTGTACATCGCCGACGAGGTCCAGACCGGGCTGATGCGCACCGGCGAACTGTGGGCGATCACCAAACACGGCATCCAACCGGACATCATGGTGACCGGCAAGGGCCTCTCCGGCGGCGTATACCCGATCGCAGCCGCCCTGCTGAGCGAACGCGCCGGGGCCTGGCTCAAGGAGGACGGTTTCGGCCACATCTCCACCTTCGGCGGCGCAGAGCTGGGATGCATCGCGGCGCTCAAGACGCTGGAGATCACCCAACGCCCTGAGGTCCGTTCGATGGTGCACTACATCTCCGACCTCGTCGGCACGGGGATTCGTCAGATCCAAGCCCAGAACCCCGACTGGTTCATCGGGATTCGCCAGCACGGCGTGGTGCTTGGGCTCGAGTTCAACCACCCCGAGGGCGCCAAGTACGTCATGCGCGAGCTCTACAACCTTGGGGTCTGGGCGATCTTCTCGACCCTCGACCCACGGGTGCTGCAGTACAAGCCAGGAATCTTGATGACCCCAGCGTTGTGCGAGGAACTTCTAGACCGCACTGCGCTGGCCGTCGCCCGCGCCGAGTCCGCGGTCCACAAACTCGGACGGAGGGCCAGCTGATGACCGAACAGAACATCGACGCCTCGATCGCGCAAGCCGGGCAGATGCTCGAGCGCGCGACGTGGGCGGCAGGCTCGTTCGCAACCTACGACCGCGAGCACGTGATGCGTATCGTCACAGCGGTCGCCGACGCGGCGTACGCGAAGTCGCGTGAGTACGCCGAGTGGGCGGTCAAGGAGACCGGGTTCGGTGTGGTGGACCACAAAGTGATCAAGAACCAGGCCTGCTCCCTCGGCATCGTTGAGCAGTACCGGGACCAGGACTTTGTCACCCCACGCGTAGACGTCGCACGCAAGATCGTCGAGGTCCCTCGCCCTGCCGGTGTCGTGCTCGCCCTCACGCCCTCGACCAACCCCGTCGCAACCGTCTACTTCAAGATCCTTCTGAGCCTGATGACCCGGAACGCGGTCGTCATCAGCCCGCACCCCATGGCCAAGGAGTCATGCGCCGACGCGGCACGCGTGCTGGGTGAGGCGGCGGTCCTGGCCGGCGCCCCGGACGGCATCATCCAGTGTGTGACCGACCCATCCGTACCCCTCATCGAAGCCTTAATGTCCGACCCCAGGACCAACGTCATCCTCGCCACCGGTGGAACCGCGGTCGTCCGAGCCGCCTACAGCTCGGGAAACCCGGCCATCGG
>PKWT01000176.1 GCA_003132125.1 Micrococcales bacterium
GGGGGAGATGCACCAAACGCCGCTACGCCCTGACTGCTTGCCGCGACCAAAGCAACAAGTGCGCCGAACGCCAAACCTGTTCTTAGACGGTTCACTAAAGCATCTCCTCAGATGAGGGCCATCGTGGTTGATGGCCTCGGTGGTCCGGGGGGGTGTGACAAAAAGCGCAACTGTGTGATTTCTGCCATACCGGACGAAGCGACCTTGGAGGCAGGGCCGGTCAACGGTCAATGACCTTTACCCAAAGATGGCCGTCCGCAGGACAAGATCGAGGGGCCTGCAGACCAAACCGGACGATTGGTACGCGGTGTGGATGTCAGTGGCAGACTCGGATCGCCTGAGGCTCGGCGAAGGGAGCGATCGATGCGGCGAAGCAGAACGGCCAGAGCCGCGACCATGGCCGCCGCCCTGACCAGCCTCGCCCTCGCCGCCTGCAGCGCCGACTCACCCGCTGCGAGCACTGCCCCCAGCTCGACCCGGGCGGCCCGCTCGACATCCAGTGCGCAGAGCTCAAGCACGACCCCCTCCGCGCCAGCGCCCACGACCGCCACCGCCACCGCCACCGTTACGACGAGCGCGCCATCGCCGGCGCCCGCGACTGCGCTCGCGAGCACCAGGCTGACCCTGGTGCCGCTTGCCGGAGCCGAGCCGCGGACCAGGTTCCCGACGAACCAGGCAGCAGTGGGTTCGGGCGCCAACGCCAGTGCCCACCCGGTGTCCGACGCCGTATGGGCGCGCATGGTTGGCTACTCATGGACGTCAGGCTGCCCGGTGGGCCGCTCTTCCCTGCGCTACATCACGGTCAACTTCTGGGGGTTCGACGGGCACCGGTCCCGGGGAGCGATCGTGGTCAACGCGAGCATCGCGAGCCGGACCGTGGCTGCCTTCACACGTTTGTACGAGCAGCGTTTCCGGATCCGCCAGATGAAGGTCATGGACAGCAGCTGGGGGCACGCCCCGATCGGGCCAGGTGCCGACGACTACGCCGCGATGGATGCCGACAACACCTCGGGGTTCAACTGCCGCTACGTCGGTGGTGAGGAGTCCAAGAAGGGCTGGTCCAACCATGCATACGGCACCGCGATCGACGTCAACGACTTCGAGAACCCGTACGTCGCCGGGCCAGGGCGGATCTATCCCGACGCCTGGTTCGCTACCCGCCGGTCCGGATACGCCGGCGCGTTCTCCTCGACCAGAAGCGCAGCGGTGCGGGCCTTCACCGACCAGGGTTTCCGGTGGGGTGGAGTCTGGAGCGCACCCGACTTCCAGCATTTCGACGTCGGCCGATGAAGGCGACGCGCAGCGTACTGCCGTGGCTCGCCGCGACCGGCCTGCTGGCGGTGGTCGGCGCCTGCCAGTCCGGCTCGATACCGTCCGCCCTGTCGTCGGCCGCAGCAAGGACAACCCCAGGACCCTCGGTCTCAGTAACCATCACCAGCCCGGCACCGAGCGCCACCCCCACCACGAGGCGGCCCACGCCTAGCCCCATGGCGACCCCGGCCCGCATCATGGCCACGCTCAAACCGGCCGCTCCCAAGCTGGTGCCATCCACGCTGAGGCGTCCCGCCTGCAACGTCCCCTCGGGCGTGACCTCTCGGCAGGTTGTCCTGGTCGATGCCCAGGGTTCAGCAGCGACCATCCGCGCTTGCGAGCGCTCCGGCTCGCGATACGTGATTGCTCTGGGGCCGTATGCCGGTCACGTCGGCCGTAACGGGGTGAGCTCGGCAAAGCGCGAGGGCGACCTCCGCACTCCGGCTGGCATCTTCGCGCTGCGCAGTGGCTTCGGCGTCAGGGGCAACCCGGGCCTCGGGGCCGGGTCCTGGTTGAGGGTCGACGCCCGCGACGTCTGGGTGGACGACCCCGGATCGGCGCTGTACAACACCCACCAGCGCTCGCCGGCCAGTGGCCGGTGGGACAGTGCGGAGCAGCTGCAGCAGTCCCCGGCGTACAACTACGCGCAGGTGATCGGCTACAACGAGGCCCGGATAGCGGGCGCCGGGTCCGCGATCTTCCTGCATGTGGACCAGGGGCATTCGACCTCGGGATGCGTCTCGCTCCCCACGTCGGCGCTGTTGTCCGTGATGCGCTGGGAGCGCTCGGGCGTGGTCATAGCCATCACCCGCTGACCCCCCAGGCCATCCGATGTGGTTGGGCCGACTCAGCTCGGAGTGACGTGGGTGCGGACCCACTCGACGATCTCGGTCGTCGTCGCGCCGGGAGTGAACACCTTGGCCACGCCGAGCTTTTCAAGCTCGGCGATGTCGGCCTCCGGGATGATCCCGCCGCCGAAGACAACGATGTCCTTGGCGTCGCGTCCCTCGAGCAACGCCGCGACCTTGGCAAACAGGGTCATGTGGGCGCCGGAGAGCACCGAGAGACCCACCGCGTCCGCGTCCTCCTGGATCGCAGCCTCGACAATCTGCTCCGGGGTCTGATGCAAGCCGGTGTAGACGACTTCCATCCCGGCGTCACGTAGCGCGCGGGCCACCACTTTGGCTCCTCGGTCATGGCCATCAAGTCCCGGCTTGGCCACCACGATGCGTAACGGAGATTCGCTCATGCGAAGCAGCCTAGCCAACGGGCGCTGGCGATGGACATCCAGCCAACCGAAGGCCCAGGAATGCCGGCCGAGGACAACACCACGCGTCACGGTTGCGCAACGTCACCGTTGTTCCTCGGAATTGCGTCGTCGAGGCATTACCGTTGGGTAACAATGTCCCAGCCGCCAGTGCCTCTGCCCTCATCGCCGAAGCGAGCAGCTTCGGTACGTCGGCCACGTCCCACCGCGACCCCGGATGTCGGCGGTCGAGGCCATCTCGGGCGTGCGTTCGACACCTTTTCCGGCGTGGCCCGTGACCGCGCCCGAAGCACCCACGACATCCTCGGCGAGGCCGCCAAGGCCTTGAGTACCCCTGGCGGCGTTGTCGGCGCGGCCATCGAGGTGGCATGGGTGAGCACCCATCTCGCGCTCTACCCGTTCGGTCTGTTCGGCCGCCCGGATGCCTACGACGGCCACCGCTACAGCCTCGGGGAGCTGCCGCCCGTGCAGCGCGGGCTCGTGATCGGCAACGTCGAGGCGGCCGGCACCCCGATCCTGCTGGTGCACGGCATGGTCGACAACAGGTCGGTCTTCGCGCTCCTGCGCCGGGGTTTGCGGCGACGCGGTTTTGGCAGGGTCGTCTCCATCAACTACTCCCCCTGGACCACCGACGTGCGCGTCGCGGCGGCCCAGCTGGCCCAAGAGGTCGAGGCGCTGGTGACCGAGACAGGCTACGAACGCATCCACGTCGTCGGACACAGCTTGGGCGGCCTCATCGCCCGTTACTACGTCACCCGCCTGGGAGGTGACGCGCGGGTGCACACGCTGGTCACGCTCGGGTCACCGCACGGTGGCACCTTCAACGCCTATGCGCTGCCGTCCAACCTGTCCCGTCAGCTGCGGCCGGGCAGCGACCTCATGCGCGAGCTCAGCGCGGCGGTGCCCAACTGTCAGACCCGCTTCGTGGCCTACTGGTCGGACCTCGACCAGATGATCTTTCCCCAACGCAACGCCAGGCTGCATCACCCGGATCTCACGGTCCGCAACGTCAAGATGCACGGCATCGGCCACATGAGCCTTCCGATCAACGGCGACGTCGTCCACGGGATCTCGACGACGCTGGCCCAGCTTGACGCCGACGGAAGCACGCTGACTGCCGGCGTCACCGAGCTGAAACCCCCAGATCGACGCGGTTGAGCGGCATGTCGCCGGACGGGCCGGCGCGTCGGGACTAATTTGTCATAACGAAAAGGTCACGCTAGCCTCGTGACTTCCGTGTCGTCTGCCCGTGAGGTTTGCTCGTGTCTGCTGGTTCGCATAGCGGTCGCCACCGTGGGGCCAAGCACGCATCCCCCAAACGACGCCGATTCATGGCCGGCCTGGCCCTGCCCACCGCTGCGGCCGCCGCACTCATGTTCACCGCAACCGGCGCTGCCGTTGTCACCACCTCCAAGACCCAGCCCGTCAGCCAGAACGCCACGCTTGCCGCTGCATCGCTCCAAGCTGCGGTCCTCGCTGGACGGCTCAACGACCCCCGCCTCCAGGCGATCGAGGCCAACGCCCAGGACATCGCCCGCGAGAACGGCGGGGCGCGGGTGGCCCGCGCTGCCGAGCGGAGAAGCCTCGCGGCTCGGGAGCTGGAGGACGCACGCGTCGCCCAGGAGCACAGCTGGCAGCTACCGATCAAGAACTACGTCATCTCGTCCGGCTACGGCATGCGGTGGGGACGCCTGCACGCGGGTGAGGACTTCGCGACCCCGGTGGGCACGAACCTGATCTCCATGTCGACCGGCACAGTCATCTTTGCGGGCCAAGAGTCGGGCTACGGCACCATCGTCAAGATTCGCTACTGGGACGGCACCGTCAGTTTCTACGGCCACATGTCGAGCCTCTCGGTCACCGCTGGCGAGCCGGTGATGCCCGGTCAGCTTGTCGGACAGTCCGGCAACACGGGCGAGTCGACGGGCCCCCACCTGCACCTCGAGATCCACCCCAACGGCGGCCCGCCTGTCAATCCCCTGCCGTGGCTTACCGATCGAAAGATCGCGTTCTAGCGGACTCGGTCACCCGCCAAGACGCTTTGCATCACCCGCTAGCGGTGTACGCGACCAGCAGGATGCTTCAGAGCTTCTCCAGCGGCGCATAACGCAGCAGCAGTCGTTTGACTCCGGTGTCAGCCCCGAAGTCGACGTGAGCCATGGCCTTCTCGAGCTCGCCCTCGACCCTCACCACCGTGCCGAGGCCGAACGAGTCGTGGCTGACCCGATCGCCCGATCGCAGCGAGATCATCGGACGGTTGCCTGGTGACCGCACCCCTGGCCGTCCGGCCAAGGTCGCAACAGCAGGGGCGGATGAGGACCTCATGCCGGTTGTCTCGGTGCGTTGCCAGTCGAGCAGCTCGGCCGGGATCTCATCGAGGAAACGCGACGCCGGGTTGTACTGCGGGGAGCCCCACCCGGAGCGCACGATCGCCCTCGACAGGTGCAGCCGCTCCCGGGCGCGGGTGATCCCGACGTAGGCGAGGCGCCGCTCCTCCTCGAGCTCCTTGGGGTCGCCGAGCGATCGCCGGTGCGGGAAAGTGCCGTCCTCCATGCCGGTGAGGAAAACGACCGGAAACTCCAGACCCTTGGCGGTGTGCAGGGTCATCAATGTCACCACGCCGTTGTCTTCGGCTTCGTCAGAGCCGTCGGGGATCTCATCGGCGTCGGCGACCAGCGAGACACGCTCAAGGAAGTCCTGGAGCGACCCGCCCGGCTCGGACTCGTCGAACTCGCGGCCGACGGCCACCAGCTCGGCGAGGTTCTCGACCCTGGTCTCATCTTGGGGGTCCTGACTCGCGCGGAGCTCGGCAAGATAGCCGGTCTGCTCGACGACGGCCTCAAGCAGGTCCCCCACCCCAGAGCCGCCCTCGTGCACCGTCCGCAGAGCTTCGAGCAGGGACGTGAATGTGGTGATCGCCGCAACGGACCGGGTCGCGATGCCGGGGGCATCCCGCGGGCGGCCCAGAGCCGCGACGAACGGAATGCGCTCACGCTCGGCAAGCTGCGCGATACAGGCCTCTGCTCGTTCCCCGATGCCCCGTTTGGGGACGTTGAGAATGCGTCGCAGGTTGACCGTGTCGGTGGGGTTGGAGATGACCCGCAGGTAGGCGAGCGCGTCTTTGACCTCTCGGCGTTCGTAGAAGCGCGTCCCGCCAACGACCTTGTAGGGCAAGCCAACTCGAACGAAAACCTCTTCGACAGCACGCGACTGAGCGTTGGTGCGATAGAAGACCGCCACATCCTTGGGCTTCACACCGTGCTCGTCGCCGAGGCTGTCGATCTGGCGGGCGACAAACGCAGCCTCGTCATGCTCGGAGTCGGCGACGTAGCCCACGATCTTGGCGCCGTCACCGGAGTCGGTCCACAGGTTCTTGGGCCGACGATCGGAGTTCTTGGCGATGACCGCGTTGGCCGCGCGCAGGATGGTCTGGGTCGAGCGGTAGTTCTGCTCGAGCAGGATGGTCTGCGCGTCGGGGTAGTCCTGCTCGAACTCGACGATGTTGCGGATCGTCGCGCCGCGGAAGGCGTAGATCGACTGGTCCGCGTCGCCGACGACCGCGAGCTCGGCCGGCGGCACGGCCTGAGACTCGCTGTATGAATGGCCGACAAGCTCACGCACCAGCTGGTACTGCGC
>PKWT01000219.1 GCA_003132125.1 Micrococcales bacterium
GCGATGCTGGTCAAGGACTACGCAGAGAACGTCATGATCGCGGACCTCGTGCGCAACGACCTCTCCGCCGTATGCCGTCCCGGCACCGTCAGCGTGGACGCCCTGTGTGCGCCCGAGGACCATCCGGGGTTGACGCATCTGGTCACCACCGTCTCGGGGGAGCTGCGTCCGGGCATCGGCTGGTCCGAGATCATGGCTGCGACGTTTCCACCCGGATCGGTTTCAGGGGCGCCCAAGTCGTCGGCGCTGCGGGTCATCGCCGATCTCGAGGGGGTGCCGCGCGGCCCCTATTGCGGAGCGATCGGATGGGTGGACGCGGACGCCAACGAGGCTGAGCTTGCCGTGGGCATCAGGACGTTCTGGGCGGACCGCGACGCCTCGGGTCGGCGCACGTTGAGTTTCGGCACCGGCGGCGCCATCACGTGGGGTTCGGACCCTGCCCAGGAATGGGCCGAAACAGAGCTCAAAGCCGCTCGCCTGATCGGACTCGCATCTGGGAGGCTGGAACCGTGAGCGAACAAGGCACGCGCGAACAGGGAACCAGAGATCAGGGCGCCGGGGAACAACGCGCCCACGACCGGGACACCAACCAGGACCGTCGAGTTGGCGACGTCCGGGCGTGGGTCAACGGCGTACGGGTGGATGCCACGGGGCCGTCGATCGCCGCGGTCGACCACGGCATGACGGTCGGCGATGGCGTCTTCGAGACGTGCAAGGTCATCGACGGCGTCCCCTTCGCCCTGACGCGGCACGCAAGACGAGTGGACCGTTCGTTGGCCGGGCTCGGCCTACCTGCCCCTGACCACGCCGTGATCGATGCCGGCATCAAGGATGTGCTGTCGGGCAAGCCAATCGCCTACGGACGACTTCGCTACACGATCACCGGTGGCGCGGGGCCCCTCGGCTCCGACCGCGACACATCACCGTTGACCTACATCGTCACCGCTGGGCCGACGGCTCCGAACCCCGTCACAGCCAAGGTTGTCGTCGTCCCCTGGACCCGCAACGAACGCAGCGCCACCGCGGGACTGAAGACCACGTCATACGCGGAAAACGTTGTGGCACTTGCCTATGCCAAGGATCGCGGGGGAGCAGAGGCGCTCTTCAGCAACTCCATCGGCAACCTCTGCGAGGGCACCGGATCCAACGTCTTCGTCGTCGTGGACGACGAGATCCTCACTCCCGACCTGGCCTCCGGACCGTTGGCCGGGGTGACCCGCGACCTGGTCATCGAGTGGTGTCGCGAGGGGGGGCTCACGGTCCGCGCCGAGCCGCTGCCGATGTCGATCCTGACCCTGGCAACGGAGGTCTTCATCACGTCGTCGATCAAGGACGTGATGGCCGTCCACGCGATCGACGACCGACCGCTCCCGGCACCGGGACCCGTGACCGCGCAGGTCGCCGAGATGTTCAACCGGCTGTCCCGCGAGCGCCTGGACCCATGAGCGACAAGCACGGTTGGGGTGGTGACGACCACAACATCACCCTCGATGCCGGCGACGACGACTGGGAATGGCGGCGCAAGATCCGCTCCCACCCCCACTCGCACCTGATCTATCGGATCATCGTCGGGGTCGTCGGACTGGTCATCGTCGTCATCGGTCTGATCCTGGTGCCGTTCCCGGGACCCGGCTGGCTGATCGTCTTTTTCGGGCTGGCGATCTGGGCCTCCGAGTTCGAGTGGGCCCAGCGTTTGCTGCGACGTGCCAGGAGCATCCTGCAGTCCTGGGCCGTCTGGCTCAGCCCCCGACCCTGGTGGGTCAAAGGGCTCGTGCTCTTGGTCACCGTCATGGCCGTCGGGGTCATCTTCAGGCTGCTCTTCCTGATCAGCGGCGTGCCCGGCTTCTTCCCCGACATCATCGAGGAGTGGCTCAAGAGCGTCCCGGGTCTGGCCCGCTGACCCGATTGGCATGCCCATGCGGGGAGCGGCTATTCTCCACTCCGCTGCCTGTATGACGGGCGGCGCCGTCCGGACGTGTAGCTCAGCTGGTTAGAGCGCTCGCCTCACACGCGAGAGGTCGGGGGTTCGAGTCCCTCCACGTCCACCAAGGGGTCTTCCCCGAAATGGGCCAAACAGTTCCCCGAAATCAGGACCTGTTCGGGCACCGGGGTGAGACCGGACGAAGGGCGTCTAACCGCTGGTCAGGCGCCCTTCGCGTCCCCGGGCGCCACCGGGAAGGAGCCCCCTTGCGCGTGGATCTGAGGACGCCAGCAAGTGAGGTGAGGGGGTACGGAACGATCACTGGCGCGATCGATCGCACTCATCGCAGCACGACAGTGCGTTCCGATAGGGCTGGGCAGAACGCCCGGGTATCCTGCCAAGGATCCGCGTGCGGGACGGTCTCACCGGAGGGGCAGGGTTGTGAATCACACCAACATGTTGCGTCGTATCGTCCGCGTAGTCTGGGAACAGAGACGGTTTGGCATCTGTGGAGGAGCACCGGCATGGGCAGCGAGGGCACGACAAGTTCCGCGGGCACGACAAGTTCTTCGGGCGGGGGCGATAGTTCCCCCGCGAATGTCGTGCTAACCACGACACCGATGCAAGCTAAGGCGTTGGCCACGCTGATCGGCCGCAGCGCCAGGCGAGGCTCTGGGCTCGACGCCTTACGAATTGCGTTGATACGTGGGGCTTCTGAAGTGGATTCTCGGGAACCATCATCCGCTGCTTCTGTTCTTTCCGAGACCAAGGCATTTGTCGCCGGCGCACAGGTCGAGATTGCGGCCGCTCGCGAAGCGAAGTATGTGGCCAAATCCGCTGCCGCCACCAAAAAGTCAGTGCTAGCAGCGGCTCTCATGACCGCCGAAGCTGCTTCACACGCCCGTGACGTGAAGGCAAGCGCCGCTGCCCGTGCGGCTCTCAACCTGGCGGACACGGCCGCCCAGACGGCTAG
>PKWT01000084.1:0-11111 GCA_003132125.1 Micrococcales bacterium
CGGCCACGGTCGTCAGATAGAGCTGGCGGGCGTACTGCTGAATGGTAGCTTGTTCGATCGGTTGGGATGCGCTCACAGGACCACCTCCATCGCTGCTGGCCAGTCTGCAATCGGTAAACTTGAGACTGCCTGTGGAGGCGCGGTCCAGTTCGGTCGCAGTTGCTCGTAGGCATCCATGCTGGGTTGCGGACGGTCATAGCGGTGCAACTCGCCAGCCTCCACGGAAGGAAGATCCGTTGCTGTTGGCTTGCAGTCCACGTTGAGCAGATAGCGAATCGCGCTCAGGCTGGAAGTGCCCATCAAGAGCGCCTCTTCTACCGCCTGACGCACGCGGACAGCGCCATAGGTGCGGCTCAACAACAGGACTTCGATCATCGCCCGCGTACCGGTCTGGCGGTCATTTCGTTCGCTGGCCAGAGACCAGAAGCGGTCGTAGATGGCTGGCCAGCGGCCCTGTGCGCGACACTGTTCCAGAGCCGTCGATCCGGCCATGGCACCAGGCTTCTTCTGTAGCACATTCAGAAAATGATCCAGCTCCAACACTTGTTGATGACGCTCGTAGCAGCGTTCATGCCGCGCCACGCAATGTCCACCGTGCCATATCTCCACATAGGCCGAGTAGACCTTGGCCTCGACCGTGGTTCCCACCGGCAATGGCGTCGAGTAGAAGTTGGTCAGCACCTTGACGCAGCCGCTCTGGTTGACCTGGGGAAAGTGCAGCGCGGCCAGATCGAAGCCCTCGGCGGCCAGCGGAAGCAGATGCTCGCGCTCGGCCAGCATCAATGCGCCAATCGTCTGGCTGCGACCGGTGATCAGGCGGGCCTGCTCCTGATCGGCTCCAGACTCCAGAAGCCGGTTCAGCTCTTCCAGGTTGCGCACCCGTGGCACGGGGACAAGGTGATTGCGCCGAAACTGGCCGCCTTCGCCCTCGACGCCGCCCTTCTCGTGGCCTTCGCCGGGCGTGCAGAACTCCGCCTGAAAGCCCCAGTGCGAGCGGAAAGTGATGAAGCGCGTGGTCTCTTCCCGCTGATGGCCGCGCAGAATCTTCTTCACCGCAGAGGTCAGGTTATCGAACCTCAGGGTGCGAAAGACCCCGCCAAACCACGCGAACGCCAGCTCGTGGGCTTCAAGAAATGCCTGCTGCGTGGCGTGCGGATAGGCCCGATGAAAGGCCGCGCCGGAGGCCATCGAACGCATGCAGAAGACGTAGATTTTGCGCTGCTGGCCGTCGATCTCGGCAAAGATCTCATACCAGTCCACCTGTGCTTCGTCGCCAAACTGGTACGACTGCGCGACGAAAACCTCGTGTCCCAGCAACCCCATCGCGGCCTTGCGCTGGCGCACATACTCGCGCACCGTGGACTCACCGACAACGATCTCCGCCTTCTCCTGCTGCAACCGCGTCCAGATGCGATGCGCCGTGTGCCGTTGCTTGCGCGGGGCTCGACAATCCGCTTCCAGAATCGCGTCGATGAACGACAGCGCCGGGGCCAGCTTCGGTCGCTCCCGCTCTGGCTTCTTCCGCTCTGGCGGCACTGCGCTGGCCAGAGCCTGCCGCACTTCCCGCCGATGAACACCCAATCTCCGCGCTACCGCGCGGATCGTCCCGGCACCATGCTCGTACTCTCGCCGGATCTGCTCGTATAGTTCCACCTTGCTCCTCCTTGTGCTCAAGCCGTCCTCGTTTCCGGGCCGAAAACCCCAAAAACAAGATAACGGGCTCCGCCTTCAAGTGGGGCCAAATGAGACCATCGAAAGGAGCCAATTCAGAGTAGCGAACTCAAGGGGATGCACGCACATGCGATGAGGGGGCTGGAGGGGGCAAACGGCACGTCTTATTCAATTCATTTTGGTTTTTGCCCCTTGCCAAACTCGTATTCGTGAAGTAATCGATACACCTCGTTTTCGCCCTCTGCGAGAATGTCTGGTAACGAGTCGCACCCTTCGAATGCGCTTCGCTTGGCAAAAATTAGGAACCAATTGGTAACCTTATCCTCGAACTGCTCAGAGTGGTTTGCCAGTTTTTTCGCTAGGTCTCGGTCCATTACATTGACTCGCGTTGCGAATCTCCTCATGGTGGATGAGAGCATGACATTGTACTCAGTCGTCATCTCTGTCATAAACTCGTCGATTTTTTCTGTAGGCCAGAAAGTCTTATGATTCTCCAACTCCCTCGCCTTTGTTTCCAAATATTTTCTTAGATGCTCAAAGGAAAGTTGCAGGTCTGCCAGCCCTCTATCCAAGACGAGCACATGGAAGAATGCTGCCCTCCGCTCCGTTCTCCTTTGACGGCTACCGGCCACAAAGATGTAGTACGTCAGCCACCCGATGTAAAGTGTCTGGGCTACCGAAACGACCAGAGGCACCCAACTCAACTTCTCCACACACTCGATCGTAAGGTTAGGAATCTGCATCTGAGTCGCTAATGTCAGTGCGAATACGTGCGGAATGTTGGTCATTGGGCTTGCTTATGACACGTCCTACGTTGAGCTAGGGAAAATTGTGGCCTCTGCTACGGCCCTCGAGATTCCTTCTTCTACGGTTTTCTGATGAATCGGCCGACCCGTGAAAACGTACTTCTTTCTGAATTCATCCGTCCCGTACTTGCGTACGCTGGGTCCGAACATTCCTAGGAAGAACGAGAGATTTAACGCATACAGGTCATCCGGCACGCACACCTCTACTCTGTCGCCGATCTTATCGAGCGAATCCAATCTGAAGTGACGACGTGCCCTCTCTCCCGACGGTCGTCCTGACAGAAATCTAGAATCAGGTGGTTGTCGAACTTCATTTAGATTCAATGTCATAGCCTTATCCTCTGGGGGCTATCAGTCCGGTCAAGACCGCCCTGTCCAGAATCAGTCGGATGTCTACGATCGTGCCTGGGAAGTATGATGCCAGTTGCCGAACGCAGTCCGAGTCGGGTGTGATTCCAAGATCATTCTCGTCATTGAATGCAATGATCTTAAGTTGTTCGCCGTTGCGGGTCACCGTCGTCTGTAATCGGTGCCTCCCATCAAATAGTATATATGCCCCACCTGATAGCACGCACATCCTCATTGGAGCATTGCCTGCAAGTTGTTCAAAAAACTCAATCATTTTGATCGTTCCGTTCCCTCGATCCCGACCTCCTGGTTTGTCGTAGAACCTTGATACCCTATCCTGTAGTGCGTAAAGCGTCCAGAGGCATTCTTCATTGTTTTTTCTGCGAAAGCTCAGTGACCGCTGGAACCAGCCTCTGGATAAGATTGGATCGCTAAGTTGGTGCAGGTTCCTCTTCAGTTCGTCTGATGTTGACGGATCGATCAATGTTTCGTAGATTGTTCTCCCGTAGTTGAAGATCACGATATGGCATTCACCCGCTCCCGCCGCTCCAAATTTCCGCTTGTCGTAGAACCCAATAGCATGCCATGGGCCGCTGTGCTCCTCCGCGTTTCCGATCACTTCGGTGACTAAATTCCCGAGATTTGCTCTGCCTTCTTCGGACAGTTTGAAGCCTTGTGTTTTAATGCAGTCATCAAAATATTCCGTCAAGTCGGATGCACATCGATTTCTCTGCCTTGAAGTCTCGATGTTGCCTGAGGTTCCGTACTGGGTTTCGAACTTCTTGGTATTTAACTTGATAGCTGGTGGCAACTCGAACTTCAACCCAAGGTGATGCGGCAGTCCGCTTGCGAACAGCATCACATTCACATCATCACTAATCAACGAGATGCTGCCTTCCACTGTCAACGAATTTGGTGTTCCGTTCCGCCGTTTCTCTGCTTCCACGACGAGCGTGTCGAGCAAAATAGATGCAGCTAGGTCCATCTGGTTGCAGTTGGAATGGTCCACATGAATTTTTCTTTTGTGTTTAATCCGGAGTACATGTTCAGTCTGCCGGTACGTCTCCAGAACAGCATCTGGGTCATCGAGTAGCGAGAACGTGTATGGGATCCTTATGGTGCTATCTGGGTCCGGGTTCGGCTTCCTAAATCCCTTGCGCGGGATAACCCTGATTCCTGACGGATACCTGTTAGCCCGCCTCGCATGGCGACGTCTTTCTTCCGCGTTCTCCTGACGCTTGAGCCGATGCCTTTTCCGTATCTCGTGCTGTCGTACTATCTTGGAACGCTTCATCATAGTCCCGCAGGTGTCAACGAGTTCCGGCAGTTGTCACTAAGCATTAAGTCTAGTTCATGACGATTTGTGCTGTGTGCCATTTTGCGCACAGTTGGTCTCGCCCTAACGGCGACTTAATTGAGATACCATTTACTCCTCAGAAATCTTTTTGATTCTGGGGCGGAGTTTGAACCAGATGGGGGCGCCGATGAAGCCGAAGGCGGCGCGGATCTGGTTGGCGAGGAAGCGCTCGAAGGCGAAGTGGAGACGGACGTCGCGGTCGGTGAAGAGGACGAAGGTGGGCGGGGCGACGGCGGCCTGGGTCATGTAATAGATTTTGACGCGGCGGTTCATGGGGACCGAGGCGCGCTGGAAGTCGACGTCGGCGAGGAAGCGGTTCATCTGGCCGGTGGTGACGCGCTTGCGGCGCTCGCGGGCGACGAGTTCGACTTTCTTGAAGAGCGCCTCGACGCCGGCGCCGGTGGTGGCGGAGACGAAGACAAGTGGGGCGTAGTCGAGGAACTTGAGGTGGTCGCGGACCTGCTGCTCGAAGAGCTTGGGGTCGGCTTTGGGGGCGGAGTTCTTCGCATCCCACCCATCGCCAAATGCTGCGATGGATGGGGCACCCGGGCTTTTGTGGGCGGCGGGCTCGGGGACGCGCGATTGGGGGTGGCCAGGGGCGGGATGGCTGGTGTTGGGATTGCTGTTGGTGGTGGGGTTGTTGGTGGCGGGGTGGGTGACGAGGTCCCACTTGTTGATGACGATGATGACGGAGCGGCCCGACTCGTGGGCGTAGCCGCCGATGTTGGCGTCGAGGGCGGCGACTCCGTCGGTGGCGTCGAGGACGAGGAGGCTGACGTCGGCGGCCTCGAGGTGCTTGCGGGCCATGATGACGGACAGCTTTTCGGCCATGAGCTTGGTCTTGCCCTTGCGGCGGATGCCGGCCGTGTCGACGAAACGGAAGTCGTGACCGGCGCGGGTGACGACTTCGTCGACTGCGTCGCGGGTGGTGCCGGCGATGGGCGAGACGATGGCGCGCGCGCTGCCGGTGAGGGCGTTGAGAAGCGTCGACTTGCCGACGTTGGGACGGCCGACGAGCGCCACTCGACGGGGGCCGCCGCGGGCATACGCCTCACCAACCGCCGAGAACGTGGGCAGGACTGCGAGCAGGGCATCCAGAACATCACCGCTGCCACGGCCGTGCAGAGCCGAGACCGGCCATGGCTGCCCCAGCCCGAAGGACCACAGCATGGCCGCGTCTGCCTCGCTGCGTGGGTCATCGACCTTGTTGGCCACGAGGATGACGGGCTTCCCGGACTTGCGCAGGAGCTTGACCACCGCGTCATCGGTGTCGGTTGCGCCAACGGTTGCGTCAACGACGAACATGACGGCGTCGGCGAGCTCGATGGCGATCTCCGCCTGCTCGGCGACGCGCAGGTGGATCCCTGTGGCATCCACCTCCCAGCCGCCGGTGTCGACGAGCGTGAACCGGGTGCCGGTCCACTCGGCGTCATAGGCGACTCGGTCGCGGGTCACTCCGGGGACATCCTCGACGACGGCCTCACGCCGACCAAGGATGCGGTTCACCAGAGTGGACTTGCCGACGTTCGGGCGCCCGATGATCGCGACGACCGGCACCGGGCCCTTCTCCTCGGCGACAATGTCGTCGTCACCCTCGCGTCCGAGCAGCGACAGGTCCTCGTCGTCCAGCTCGAACTCTTCCAGACCCACGCGCAGGGCTCGCTCGACCGACAGGTCATCGACCTCGGTGCGGTCGGCGGTATCGGGGTGCTCGCTCACGGCAGGGTCCTTCATACGTCGGTGGATGTGACCGGGGTGGATGTGACCGGGGTGGATGTTGAGTGTCGATGTATCAGTCAGACGGTGATCGCCCTGGGTAACAGGGATCGATCAAGGCTCGGGAACTACCCATTGTCCCTTACTTTTGGCCGGTCCCCGTCCGCGAGGGTGATCCCAGGCTCGTCGCGGACGGTATGAGCGGCGACCAGGTCAAGCACTGCTTCCACGGACTGCTCGAAGCTGAGGTCCGTGGTGTCCAGCGAGGTAACGCCCGGGGCGGCCTCCATAAACTGCGAAACCGTCGAGTCGTCCTTGTCGCGGCGGACGATCTGGTCATGCGTCGCGTTCATCGCCGCATGCCCTGCCTCGCCATGGAGCTCCTTGGCGCGCCGGGCTAGCCGCGCATCCTGGTGGGCCACCATCAGGATGCGCACATCAGCGTCTGGAGCCACCACGGTGGTGATGTCGCGTCCCTCGGCCACGACTCCCCCACGTGATGCAACTGACTCTGTTATCAGGGCCTGCTGGCGATGGCACAGCTCCGCGCGCACCGCGAGATTGGTCGCAACCTTCGACACCGACGCCGAGATCTCTGTCGTCCGGATAGCCTCGTCGATCACCACGCCGGCCACCTGTATCGATGGAGAACTCGGGTCGGTCTCCATTCGCAGCGGAAGGTCCTTGGCGGCTTGCGCCACTGCGTCAAGGTCCTCGAGGTCGACTCCCTGCTGAGCGCACCACCACGTCAGAGCGCGATACATCGCGCCGGTGTCGAGATAGGCCAGGTCGAGGCGCTGCGCGACCGCCCGGGAGACGCTGGACTTGCCAGATCCGGATGGGCCGTCGATCGCGATGACAAGGGGCTTGGGTCGTGAGATCACCCGCTAAACCCTATCTGCCGGCTATTCGTGTACCGGCCAGCCCAAGGCGCTCAAAGCAGTGATCAAGGGCTGGGCGGCAGCAGGGAGCACCGACAGCTCGACGAGGCCGAACGGTTGGCCCACGCCGTGCTCCAGGTGCAGGTCCTCCATGTTGACTCCGGCCTCACCGACATCACGCAAGAGCCGACCCAGTGCACCCGGCTCGTCGGGGATAACGACGATGACGGTGGCGTAGGTCGTCGGCGCGGCGCCGTGCTTGCCCGGGATACGAGCCTGCCCGGCGTTGCCGTCCGCGACGGCCCTGGCAAGGACGGCCCGTGCGCCCACCGCGCCGCCATCAGGTTGGGACTCCAGGTGACGCAGCGCCTCGAGAACAGTGGCGAGCTCCGCGGCAAGCGACTCAAGGACCGCTCGCACGGCTGGTGCATTGCCGGACAGGATCTGGGTCCACATGCCGGGATCACTGGCTGCAATGCGAGTGACATCGCGTATCCCCTGACCTGACAGGGCAATTGCTCCGGGCGACAGGTCTCGCAGTCGGCTCGCGACCAGGCTGGCGGCGATCTGAGGAACGTGGGACACCGCTGCGACCGCCGCATCGTGCTCATCGGGCGTCATCACGAGGACGGCCGACCCTGCGGCAACGGCGATCTGTCGCACCATGCCGATCGCGCCTTTCGAGGCCTCAGGGCCGGGTGCCACGACCCACGAACGACCCTCGAACAGATCCGCCTGCGCAGCCACCGCGCCGGACCTCTCGCGCCCCGCCATGGGGTGCGATCCGACATACCTCGAGAGGTCAGCTCCCATGTCCCGCAACGTCGTCAACACTGAACCCTTGACGCTGGCAGCGTCGGTCACCACCGCATCAGGCCACTGCTTCAGCTCCTGCGCGACCACGGCTGCCACGACGTCCGGAGGCGCGGCTACGACCACAAGGTCCGGGACGTCTGTGACATCTGCAGCAAGGACACCGGCCCCCAGGTCACGCGCCAAAGCCGCTGCCGTGGGTGAGGTGTCAGCAAGCGATACTCGAAACCCCTTGCGGGACAACACCATTCCCAGGCTCGTCCCGATCAGTCCGGTGCCGACGATCCGGACCCGCAGCCCGTCGGGAGCTGAAGCAGGTGTCGCTGTCGTAGAAGTCCCCGCCGCAGGAGTCATTGTGCGAGGTCCCGCCGCAGCGCGACGGCACCGCGAAGGTAGACGTGCGTGATCTGGCCACGGGAGAGCGTCGTGTTCACGAGCGCCATCAACCGAATCACCAGGGGCATCGCGCCGGCAATGTCGAGCTCTTGCGTGCACATCAAGGGGACATCACCAAGCCCCAGCTCACGTGCCGCCACGGCCGGGAACTCGCTGTGCACGTCAGGGGTGGCTGTGAACAGGATCGAGATGACGTCGTCCTTGGTCAGCGCGTTCGCCTCGAGGATCGACGAGACGAGCTCGCGTGTGGAGGACAGCACGTGCTCGCGCTCGTCGACATCAAGCTGGATGGCGCCCCGGATGGCGCGAACGGTGCTCACCGGCACCGGCATACGCGTGTCACTCACGCCCGCAACGGTAGCGACCGAGGCAGGCGCCCGCTATCAGAGTCCAGCAGCTGAGTAGAGCTGGCCGATCTCGGGCCGGTTGAGCGCCCGCATCCGGCCCGACCGCAGGTCGCCCAGCTTGATCGGACCGACATCAGTGCGCACGAGCGTGATCACGGGGTGGCCCACAGCGTCGAGCAGCCGCCGAACGACGTGCTTGCGGCCTTCGTGCAGCTGGATCTCGACCAGCGCCTTGCCCGGCGCCGAGTCCACGAGCTTGAACGAGTCCACCTTGACGGGGCCGTCCTCGAGCTCGATGCCTGCACGGAGCAGCTTGCCCAGATCACGCGGGACCGGTCCCGGGATCTGCGCCAGATAGGTCTTCAGGACGCCGAATGACGGGTGCTGGAGCCGGTGAGCCAGGTCGCCGTCGTTGGTGAGCAGCAAAAGGCCCTCGGTGTCGGCGTCCAGACGCCCGACGTGGAAGAGGCGTTCCTTGCGGTTGCTGACGAAGTCACCGACGCAGGGACGGCCGAGGTCGTCACTCATGGTCGACACGACCCCCAGCGGTTTGTTGAAAGCCAGGTAGACCCGTGACTCGTCGAGCTGGACCCTGGACCCGTCGACGTGAACCGTCGCCGTGTCGGGGTTGATCCGCACGCCCAGCTCGGTGACGAGATGACCGTCGACCTCGACCCGTCCGGAGGTGATGAGATTCTCACAGGTCCGCCGGCTTCCCACGCCTGCCGCTGCCAAGAGCTTCTGGAGGCGCACGCCATCGGGGTCATGGACATCAACCGCCACCATTGGCTTCTCGCGCTGTGGGGGAAGTCGGGTGGGTTGACTCGGTTTGGTCGTGCCACTGCTGCCCCGCTGAGGCGGGTTGCCCCGCTGAGGGGCACCAGAGCGCGGGGCTCCCGCTCGCGGGGCGCCAGTCGTGCGTCTGCGCGGCGCAGGGGCATCGCCACGAGATGGCTTGCGCTCACTCATGCCCGGCCATCTCTTTGGAACGCCGCTAGTTCGTCGAGCACATCAACCTCGGGTAGGTAGGGGGCGAGGGCCGGCAGATCGTTGAGTGACCTGAGGCCAAGTCGTTGGAGGAAATACGACGTCGTTCCGTAAAGGGTCGCACCATTTTCGCCTTCGGCCGCCACATCGTTGCCAGGAAGGGACCGAGCTTCGATCAGGCCGCGGGTCAGCAGGGTCCGGAAGACACCGTCGACGTTCACCCCACGAACGGCGCCCACCCGCCCCCGGGAGATCGGTTGTCGATAGGCGATGACTGCCAGCGTCTCCAGCGCGGCCTGGGTGAGCCTCGCGTGCTGCCCGTCCAGAAGGAACTTCGCGACAACAGGGGCGTACTCGGGGCGGCTGTAGATCCGCCATCCGCCGGCTATCTCCCGGATGGTGAACCCACGATTGCCCGAGTCGTAGTCGGCGGCGAGGGCATGCAGGTGACCAGCCACATCCTCTATCGGCAGCTCCAGTGCGGAGGCCATCGCCATCTCGGTGACGGGCTCGTCGACAACCATCAGCACGGCCTCGATAGCACTGCGCGCCCCACCGGGGAAGTCGTTGATGTCGAAGGCGACCTGCTCGTCCGCGACCTCGTCGAGCTCAGCCTCCTCCAGCTCAGCCCCGTCCGGGAGCTCGATCGGTATGTCAGTCAACTGGGTCCACCGTCTCTTCTTCGCTCACGTCTTCTTCATCGAACTCGTCGCTGACGCCGATCTCGCCCTCGTCTTGCCCGGTCCATCGGACCGTCAGCGCTCCGAGGGCCTCAGCCTGGTCAAAGGCGATTGCTGACTCACGGAAGAGCTCGAGCAAGGCCAGGAAGCGCGCGACGATCACGAGGGTGCTGTCGGCGTCGGCGACCAGGGAACGGAAAGAACATGTCCTCAGCTGTCGCAGTCGCGCCACGATCAGGCCCGCCTGCTCACGAACACTGACCGTGGGCGCGTGCAGGTGCTCCAGGCCGATCGTCGGCGCCACCCTCGGCGTCATCGCGCGCGCGGCGATCATGGCCAGCTGTTCGGGCGTGATGCCCATGATCAGCTCGGGCAGCAGCGCGGCGAACTGTGGCTCCAGACCTGCCTGACGGGCCGTCATACGGCCTGCCGTTGCCATGCGTTCAGCGAAGGCGGCGGCCACATCCTTGAACGCGCGGTACTGCAGGAGCCGGGCGAAGAGCAGGTCCCGCGCCTCGATCAGGGCCAGGTCCTCCTCATCCTCTGGACCCAGCTGCGGCAAGAGACGCGCCGACTTGAGATCCAGCAGTGTGGCCGCCACCAGCAGGAACTCGGAGGCCTGGCTCAGGTCCCACTCGGTGTCAGACGCCTGATGCGCCCTGATATGGGCCATGAACTCGTCGGTGACGTGGGCCAGCGCGATCTCGGTGATGTCCAGCTTGTGCTTGGAGATCAGGCCGAGCAACAGCTCGAACGGGCCCTGGAAGACATCAAGGTGCACCTCGAACGGTCGGCTGCCGGCCCTGCGCAGCACGCCGCCGGGAGTCATGGCCGAACCGTGCGCCATGACCGAGCTCATGGTGGTCAGGCCGACCCACCCCGCGCTATCAGCTCGCGGGCCAGCTGCCGGTAGGACTCGGCGGACGCGTGGGTCGAGGCGTAGGTCGTGATGGGCTCAGCTGCCAGTGACGAGTCCGGGAACTTCACGGTGCGGCTGATGACGGTATGGAAGACCTGGTCGCCGAAGTGGTCGACAACGCTGCGCACGACCTCTTTGCTGTGAAGGGTCCGACTGTCGTACATCGTCGCCAGGATGCCATCGACCTGCA
>PKWT01000084.1:11127-16950 GCA_003132125.1 Micrococcales bacterium
ACGTCGTAGTCGTCCACGAGCGGACGAAGGACCCGGGACAGCACCATCTCGCGGGCCACCTCGCCGACCAGCTGCACCTCGGCCGCCGAGAGGTCGATGTTGGCCGGGAGGATGTCGAGACTCTCGGTGGCGGTGTGCTGGATCACGTCGTGGACGTTGTGCCCCCGCTCAACCAGGAGGTTGTAGATCGTGATGTCCAGCTCCTGGACCGGGATGCCCAGGCCGACCGACAGGGCGCCTTGCGGGTCGAAGTCGACAAGAAGCACCTTGCGTCCGCACTCGGCGAGGGCAGCGCCGAGGTTGATGGTGGACGTCGTCTTGCCCACGCCACCCTTCTGGTTGCACAACGCGATGATCCGTGCCGGACCATGGCTGTGCAGCGGGGCGGGCTCGGGGAACTCGGGCATGATCCGGCCCGTGGGCCCGATCTGTCCGACTCCGGCACCCTGGGTGCCGGGTAGTTGGGCCGGAGTCCGCAACGGCACCTCGGCCACGGCACCAATCACCGTGCCGGCAGCCGTCGGGCCAACGGTGGCTGTGGTCACCTCGTAGGTCACAGGTGCTTCACTCCCAGCGCAATCGATCGTGCATCGGTCAGCCTCTCGCTGATCGCGTTGACAGTAGTCGCGCGAGCGGTCCCTCTTCAAGGCAGGGTGTCGGCCTGTCGGCGGGCAATTATTCAGCGAGCACGCGGATGTGCCTCTGCATAGACCTCACGCAGGCGCTGGATCGTGACCATCGTGTAGATCTGCGTCGTGGTCACAGAGGCGTGCCCGAGGAGCTCCTGCACGACGCGGACGTCGGCCCCGCCATCGAGAAGGTGCGTGGCGAAGGAGTGCCTGAGGGTGTGCGGACTGACCGTGGCGCCAAGGCCCGCGCGATCGGCGGCCGCGTGGATCGCCGTCCATGCGCTCTGCCGGGTGAGCCGCCCCCCGCGCTGGTTCAGAAACAGGGCGGGGGTCCCCTTGCCCTTGATCGCCATGGACGGACGAGCACGGACCGTGTATGCCGTGACGGCCTGCCTCGCATAGCTGCCGAGGGGCACGATGCGCTCTTTGCTCCCCTTGCCCATGAGCCTCACGGAGCCCTGCTCGAGGTCGATGTCGTCCACGTCAAGGCCAACGGCCTCGCTGATCCGCGCGCCTGAACCGTAGAGGACCTCGACAATTGCGCGATCGCGCAACGCAGCGGGGGTGTCCCCCACGCTCGCCGCTGACAGCAGGCGCTCGATGTCGTCGAGCGAGATTGCCTTGGGAAGTCGTTTGGGAGCCTTGGGCGGTGCCACCGCTCCAGCCGGATCTGTGAGCGTCTCACCCTCGAGCGCCAAGAACTTGTGGAACCCGCGCACTGCGACGATGGTGCGGGCGGCCGATGCCGCTGACAGTGCTGGCCGTTCGTGCGCCCCATCTCGAAGCTCGGCAAGAAAGTCCATGACGTCGGACTCCCCCACCGCGGCCGGATCGTTGATCCCCCGTTCGTCGAGGAACCGCCGATATCGCTCAAGGTCGCGACGATAGGAGCTGAGCGTGTTGGCTGCGGCTCCACGTTCGACCCGCAGGTGGTCCAGCCATCCGCGGGTCGAACGCTCGATAATTGAGCCTTGGGTCAGCGCAGCACCTCATCGAGGGTGAGCCAGGACATGCCATGTGCCTCGGCGACGGGTCCGTAGGTCACGGCACCGTCGAACGTGTTCAGACCGAGCGCCAGCGCGTGATCGGCCTTCATGGCGTCCCGCCATCCGCGGTTGGCCAGCTCCACGGCATACGGCAGGGTCACGTTGGTCAAGGCGTAGGTCGAGGTGTGCGGCACAGCGCCTGGCATGTTCGCGACGCAGTAGAACATCGAGTTGTGGACCTTGTAGGTCGGGTCAGCGTGCGTCGTCGCGTGGGAGTCCTCGAAGCAGCCGCCCTGGTCGATGGAGATGTCCACGAGCACCGAGCCCGGCTTCATCCGGGATACCTGCTCGTTGGTGATCAGAGTTGGAGCCTTGGCGCCGGGGATCAGGACCGCCCCGATGACCATGTCCGCGTCGGCGATGGCGCGCTCGATCTCATAGGCGTTGGAGGTGACCGTCTGGCAGTGACCCTGGTAGATCGCGTCAGCGACCCGCAGCTTGGCCACGTTGCGGTCCAGCAGCAGCACCTCGGCCTGCATCCCCAACGCGATGGCGGCGGCGTTCATGCCGGAGACACCCGCGCCGATGACGACGACCTTGGCGGCGTAGACGCCGGACACGCCGCCCATGAGCACCCCACGGCCACCCTGTGCCGCCATCAACGTCTGGGCACCCACCTGCGGCGCCAACCGGCCGGCCACCTCACTCATCGGAGCCAGCAACGGCAGCGAACGGTCGGCCAGCTCGACTGTCTCGTAAGCGATTCCGGTCACCTTGCGCTTGACCAGCTCTTCGGTCAGCAGCCGGTCGGCGGCTATGTGAAGGTAGGTGAAGAGGGTCTGCCCCTCACGCATGTTGTCGTACTCGGAGGGCACAGGCTCCTTGACCTTCAGGATCAGGTCACCGGCAGCCCACGTGTCGTCGGCGGTGCCCAGAATCTGTGCCCCTGCCGCGACGTAGTCCTCATTGGTGATCGAGGACCCGACGCCGGCTCCGGTCTCAATAAAGACCTCGTGGCCGTGGCGCGTCAGCTCGTGCACACCTGACGGCGTGATGGCCACGCGAAACTCGTTGTTCTTGACCTCGCGGGGGATTGCGACCTTCACCTGATATCAGCGTCCTTTTATCGATGTACCGCCGTCGGTGCAACCCCATTGTTGCCTCGATCGACCGCCAGAAGGCGTGCGTTTGCGAGTCTAAGCCAGACGATTCAGGCCACGACGCGGGGCCAAAGATCAGCCGCCGGAGGCAGCCACGAGGAGGCATCCGCGACCATCTGGTCACCGCTTCGAATGTCCTTGACCGAGTCGTTGTTCTGGTCACCAGACGCGGGGAACCATACAAACGGTATGCCGCGTCGCTCGGCGAACTTGATCTGCTTGCCGAACTTTGCGGCCACCGGTGCGACCTCACACGGGATTCCGCGCCGGCGCAGCCCGGCGGCAACTGTCATCCCCTGCGCACGATCGGTCTCGTCGGCCAGTGACACCAGGACGCACGAGGGCGTCGAGCGGCTGGCCGACAGGGACGGCATGATCTTGGCGAGCAGCCGCGACAGGCCGATGGAGATTCCGACTCCTGGGTAGGTGGTCCGGCCGTCCGAGGCGAGGGCGTCATAACGCCCACCCGAGCAGATCGAGCCGTAGGACTCCTGCCCGATGAGCTGGGTCTCGTAGACGGTGCCGGTGTAGTAGTCCAGCCCGCGGGCGACCTTCAGGTCGGCAACCATCAGCCCGGGCGCCTGCTCGGCGCCGACCCGAATGACCGCGGCAAGCTCGGCGAGGCCCTCGGTGAGAGTCTCGTGCTCGACGCCCAGTGCGTTCACCCGATCGACGAAGCTCTCGTCCGGCGCACTGATCTCGGCCAGAGCCAGGCACCCCTTGGCTTGTTCGGCCGTCGCGCCGGCGGACTGCAGCAGCTCGGAGACGTTGACAGGACCGATCTTGTCCAGCTTGTCCACGATCCGAAGCACCGACGTGACGTCGTTGAGGCCGATACCGAGATAGAACCCCTCCGGGATCTTGCGGTTGTTGACCTGGATCCGGAACGGGCCGATCGGCAGCTTGCTGAACGCATCGGCGATCACCAGCGGCAGCTCGGCCTCGTAGTGAGGGGCAAGCTCGCCCACGTCGACGATGTCGATGTCGCACTGCAGGAACTCGCGGTAACGCCCCTCCTGGGGGCGTTCACCACGCCATACCGGCTGGATCTGGTAGCGGCGGAAGGGGAACGTCAGCTTGCCTGCGTTCTCCAGGACGTATCGCGCGAACGGGACGGTCAGGTCGAAGTGCAACCCCAGCTTGGGTTCACGGGAGTCGTCCGCGCCTCCCGCAAGGCGGCTGACCGCGTAGATCTCNNGGGCAGCCACTCCGGGAAACCACTGATCGGGCGAACTTTGCTCATGGCGCCAATCCTTGCAGGTAGGGGTTGGTGGCCCGTTCACGCGCCATCGTGGTCCCCGGGCCATGCCCGGGCAGCACCAGCACGTCGTCTGCCAGTGTCAGGACGACGTCACGCAGGCTTGCGTTCATCGCAGTGCCATCCCCGCCGGGCAGGTCGGTGCGCCCGATCGAGCCGGCGAACAGAACGTCACCGGTCAGCACCGAGGAGCTGACGCCGATATCGGGGTCCAGGCCTTCGGGCACGTTCGGCAGAACGAACATCACCGATCCTTCGGTATGTCCCGGCGCGTGCAGGACTCTGATGTCGAGGCCGGCAAGCGTCAGGCTCTGGCCGTGGACCAGATCGACCACGTCCGTCGGTTCCTGCCAGGTCGCCTTCTGGCCGAACTGCTGTTCAAACATGGCGATCAGCTCCGGGCCCACCGCCGACATGGGGTCTTTGAGGCGGTAGCGATCCCCACCATGGATGTAGGCGGCGACGCCTGCGGACCCACACACCGGCGTGACGGAGTACACGTGGTCGAAGTGCCCGTGGGTGAGCAGGACGGCTGCTGGCCTGAGCCGGTGCCCCCGAAGGACCTCGGCAAGCCGTGCGGTGACGCCCACGCCGGGGTCAACGATGAGGCACTCCTCGCCCGCGCCGGGAGCGAGAACGTAGCAGTTTGTGCCAGCGACAGCGGCCGGAAATGCGATGGTCAACACCCGCGCGAGCCTAACGTGATGGACCCGTGACCATGCACCCGTGCGTGCGCCGCGGTCCATGCCTTCTAGACTGACCGACGGTCCGGACATGCGCCCGGTGCCATTGTCTTCGTCCACAGTCCGAAGGAGTGCCCAGTGTCGCCGATCGAGCGCGACCGAGCCCGCGAGAAGCGTCGCTACGAGAAGCATCAGGCCAAGCTGGAGAGTCGTCAGGTGGAGGTTCGCCGGAACAAACAGGTCCTCGGCATCGTCCTGGCCATGCTGCTCGTGATCGGCGGATTCGTGGGGGTGAGCCTTGCGCTGAGCAAGGACGGCACGACTGTGGCGAGCGGCCAGCCCACCGGTCAGGTGACCGACCAGCCCACCTACGCTGCCACGACGCCGGCCGTACACGTCGCTGGCTGTGACACGGCGCCGAGTGTCCCCACCGACAAGCGGACAGGCACTTTGCCGGACAAGAAGACCGCTGCGGGCAAGACATTCATCGCGACCGTCACCACGAACTGCGGCGTTATCACGATGGAGCTGGACGGGACCAAAGCCCCCCAGACCGTGGCGTCGTTCCTCGGCTTGGCCAAGAGCGGCTACTGGGCCGACAGCCCATGCCACAGACTCACGACGTCGGGGATCTTCGTCCTGCAGTGTGGTGACCCGACCGGGACCGGTAGCGGCAACCCCGGATATGGCTTTGGCGTCGAGAACGCACCAGCCGACTTCACTTTCGCTCCCGGGACGCTCGCCATGGCGCGGACCACCGACCCCAACAGCAATGGCGGTCAGTTCTTCATCGTCTACAGGTCGACCGTCCTGAAGGACGCGACCGGCTACTCGATTTTTGGCAAGATCACGTCCGGAATGGATATCGTCGACAAGATCGCCGCAGCCGGAGCCACCCCACCTGACGCCGGCGGCAACACCGCGCCGGTGCAGCCCATCAGCATCCTCACGGTGGATGTCACCGAAAAGAAGGCCTGACAGTGACTGACCAGACCGATCAGACCCCCAAGCACGACTCGGTAGTCGACACTCCCGCAGAAGTGGTGGTCGTGGCAGATGCGGCGCCAGCCGTGCCTGAGATCGCGGTCGAGCCTGAGACGGCAGTCG
>PKWT01000421.1 GCA_003132125.1 Micrococcales bacterium
GTTGCGCGGGGCACACTGACGGTTACGGGCCGTCCCCACTGACACGATCATTGTTGTCTCCTTCCATCACCGTGCGGACCGATCCTGATGAGCAAACTCGCGGGCATCGACCAGGGGAGTGGGTCTGGACCAGGGAACTGGATCGGTTCGCATTCACCTGCGGAGATCATGGGTGCTGTCCGCTCGGTGGCAGCAGATCCAGGTGCGGGTCACCTCCTCCGGCGAGCACGCGACGTTGACGGGTGCTGCGCTCGCGGTGCTGCACCGGCTGACGTCCGATCCGGCGGCGTGGATGACCGGAGACCTCGAGGACGATGGCAGCCCGGCGACGTCGACGGCAGCCCGGCGACGTCGACACGCCTAGAGCCGGCTGATGACGTCTGGGCAGGATCCCGGGTCACGGGGTAGTTGCGAACGTGTTACTAAATCGTTACGTTCAGGACTTGAACGCAGGGCCAGGTTCGCAATAAGTTCAGCCAGACAACAAAATGTGATGCCTCGGTGGCCGAACGACGCAGGTCCAGAGTGGGACGTGGGGCCAGAGGTACCGGGCGGCGCGATGTTGCGTCAGCGCGAGATCCGGGAGGTCCGGGCCGCGCATCCACAGGAGGGTCGACAAAGATGTCTTTCAAGAAGGCGAAGCTCATCGCGGCGGTTGCAGGTGCCGCGCTCCTCGTTGGCGGCCTGGCCGCCTGCAGTTCGACGAAGACGGCGACACCCGGTGCGACCGGAGCCGCTGCCGCAGGCGGGCTGATCGGCATTGCGATGCCGACCAAGAGCCTGCAGCGGTGGAACAACGACGGTGCCCACCTCGACGAGCTCCTCAAGGCGGCCGGCTACACGACCAGCGTCCAGTACGCCGACAACAAGGTCGACCAGCAAATCACCCAGATCCAGAACATGATCAACCAGAACCCGAAGGTCCTGATCATCGCCTCGATCGACGGCACCGCGCTCGGCCCGGTACTGGCGCAGGCGAAGCAGAAGAAGATCTCGGTCATCGCGTACGACCGTCTCATCAACGGCACCTCGGATGTCGGCTACTACGCGACGTTCGACAACTACAAGGTCGGCCAGCTCCAGGGTCAGTACATCGTCGACACGCTCGGTCTTTCGGCCGGCAAGGGCCCGTTCAACCTCGAGCCCTTTGCTGGTTCGCCGGACGACAACAACGCCAAGTTCTTCTTCGCCGGTGCGTGGGACGTCCTGAAGCCCTACCTGGACAGCGGCAAGCTCGTTGTCCCGTCAGGCAAGGCCCCGGCCTCTGACGCTCAGTGGACCTCGGTCGGTATCCAGGGGTGGGCGACCGCTACTGCGCAGTCCGAGATGGACAACCGCCTCAACTCGTTCTACACGGGCGGCAAGAAGGTCAACGTCGTCCTGTCGCCGAACGACTCCCTCGCACTGGGCATCGAGCAGTCGCTCGACTCCCACGCCTACAAGGTCGGCTCCGCCTGGCCGCTGGTGACGGGTCAGGACGCAGACCAGGCGAACGTCAAGAACATGCTCGCCGGCAAGCAGGCGATGACGGTCTGGAAGGACACCCGCACGCTGGGTGACCAGGTTGCCAAGATGGTCGGCGAGATCGTCAAGGGCCAGACCGTGACCGTCAACGACACGAAGACGTACGACAACGGCAAGAAGGTCGTCCCGTCCTACCTGCTTCCCCCGCAGGTCGTGACCAAGGACACCGTCAAGTCCGCTCTGGTGGACTCGGGCTTCTACAAGGCCGCAGACCTCGGCCTCTGAGCAGTTTCAGCGCGAGACCGCCGGGGCTGGGTCGAGGGGAGACACTCCCTCTGACCCAGCCCCGATCGGTCCGCGCCCCACCCCGACCACAGCAGGCGGCAGGCAAAAGTGTCGACGGACAACGTCATTCTGGAAATGCGCGGGATCTCGAAGACCTTCCCGGGCGTCAAGGCCTTGCAGGACGTCACCCTGACCGTGGCGCGCGGCGAGGTGCATGGCATCTGCGGCGAGAACGGCGCAGGGAAGTCCACGCTCATGAAGGTGCTCTCCGGACTGCACCCGCACGGCACCTACGAGGGCGACATCCTCTTCGAGGCCGAGCCCTGCGAGTTCAAGACAATCCGGGACAGCGAGCACCGCGGAATCGTGATCATCCACCAGGAGCTCGCCCTGAGCCCCTATCTGTCCATCGCCGAGAACATCTTCCTCGGCAACGAGCAGGCGACCCGCGGCGTGATCGACTGGACCAAGACCAACGCGGAAGCGGCGAAGCTGCTCGCCCGGGTCGGTCTGGCGGAGCGCCCGGACACCAAGATCATGGACATCGGTGTCGGCAAGCAGCAGCTCGTCGAGATCGCCAAGGCGCTGTCCAAGCGCGTCAAGCTCCTCATCCTCGACGAGCCGACGGCGGCGCTCAACGACGAGGACAGCGCGCACCTGCTCGACCTCGTCCGCAGCCTCAAGGAGCAGGGAGTTACCTCGATCATCATCTCCCACAAGATCAACGAGATCGCAGCCATCTCTGACGCGATCACGGTGATCCGGGACGGCAAGACGATCGAGACCCTGGACATGCGCGGTTCCGAGAAGATCACCGAAGAACGGATCATCCGCAGGATGGTCGGCCGCGCGCTCGACAGCCGGTTCCCCGAGCGGGAGTCGCACATCGGCGCGGAGGTGCTGCGGATCGAGGACTGGACCGTGCACCACCCGATCGACCAGTCGCGCAAGGTCGTCGACGGTGCGAGCCTGACGGTGTCAAAGGGCGAGGTCATCGGTCTCGCCGGTCTCATGGGAGCGGGGCGAACGGAGCTCGCGATGAGCATCTTCGGGCGCACCTACGGCACGAACATCTCCGGCCGGATCTTCAAGGACGGTCAGGAGATCCAGACCCACAGTGTCCACGAGGCGATCATGCACGGGATCGCCTACGCGACCGAGGACCGCAAGAAGTACGGCCTGAACCTCATCGATGACATCAAGCGCAACATCACGTCCTCGTCCCTCGGGAAGCTGGCTCGCTTCGGCGTAGTCGACCAGGAAGAGGAAGTGCTCGTCGCCGAGCGGTACCGCAGGGACATGAACATCAAGACCCCCTCGGTCGATGCCCTCGTCGGCAAGCTCTCCGGCGGCAACCAGCAGAAAGTCGTGCTGAGCAAGTGGATCTACGCCGATCCCGACGTGCTCATCCTCGACGAGCCGACCCGAGGCATCGACGTCGGCGCCAAGTACGAGATCTACACCATCATCAACGCACTCGCCGACGCCGGTAAGGCCGTCGTCGTCATCTCGTCCGAGCTTCCAGAGCTGCTCGGGATCTGTGACCGAATCTATGCGCTGAGCCAAGGCCGTGTGACCGGCCAGCTCCCCCGTGCCGAGGCGACCCAGGAGTCGCTCATGCACCTGATGACCCAGGAAAAGGAAGTGACGTCGCGATGACCGCCATCAGGGAATATCTCGGCCGTAACGTGCGCCAGTACGGGATCATAGGCGCGCTCATCGTGATCGTCCTGCTCTTCCAGGTCCTGACCAACGGTCGGCTCCTGATGCCGGACAACGTGGCCAGCCTCGTCCAGCAGAACGCCTACGTGATGATCCTGGCCATCGGCATGGTCATGGTCATCGTCGCGGGTCACATCGACCTGTCGGTCGGCTCAGTGGTCGCCTTTGTGGGCGGCATCGTCGCGATCGCGATGGACAAGTGGAACCTGCCCTGGCTGCTCGCGGTGCTGATCGGTCTGGTTGTCGGCGCGCTGGTCGGCGTCTGGCAGGGTTACTGGGTCGCTTTCGTCGGGATCCCGGCGTTCATCGTGACCCTCGCCGGCATGCTGATCTTCCGCGGACTGGCCATCGTCCTCGTCGGGACGACGATCGCGGGTCTGCCGCCGGGGTTCAATGCCATCAGCAACGGGTACCTGGGGAACTTCCTCGGCTACGTCGCCAACCGGGACATGCTCACTCTGACAATCGGTGCACTGGCGATCGGCGGGCTGGTTCTCACTCAGTTCCGTGCCCGGGCGACGCTGAGGAAGAACGACCTCGAGGTCGAGCCGATGGCCGCCATGGTCGGCAAACTCGTGCTGTTCGCCCTGCTCCTGGGCTTCCTCACCTGGGTCCTGTCCGGCAGCACCGGCATGCCGATCGTGCTGGTCATCGTCGGGGTCCTGATCCTGGCGTACACGTTCGTCCTCGGACGCACTGTCTTCGGTCGGCACATCTATGCGATGGGCGGCAACCTCAACGCGGCGATCATGTCGGGCGTCAACACCCGTCGGGTCAACTTCGGCATCTTCGTCAACATGGGAGTGCTCGCGGGCGTTGCCGCGATCGTCACCACCTCGCGGGCCGGGGCCGGAGTGGCAGCAGCCGGTGACGGCTTCGAGCTGGACGCCATCGCCGCGGCCTTCATCGGTGGCACAGCCGTCACGGGTGGTGTCGGCAAGGTGTCGGGAGCGATGATCGGTGCTCTCATCATGGGCGTCCTGAACATGGGCCTGTCGATCATGAATGTCGACCCGTCCTGGCAGAAGGCCATCAAGGGTCTCGTGCTGCTCGCAGCAGTGGCCTTCGACCTGGTCAACAAGCGGCGCGCCGGCGGTCGCTGACGTCGTCCCGGCACATCCAAACCCGACGCCGCGTCCCGCACCACGCGGGGCCCGTCGGAGTCGTGCGTACCCTGGGTCCGGTGCCCTGCGGCTCGCCCATCGACGCCTAAGATTCGTGGGTGATCAGCGCGCGCACGGACCTGTGGGTCGGGACGTACCCCGCGGCCGGCGCAGGTAGCCCGGCCGGGACAGGTGAGGGGATCTGGCGGGTCGCGCTCGATGCGTCGACCGGAGCCCTGACGGACCCAGAGGTTCGTGACGATCGCGACTGCGCCGTCCTTCCACGCCGTCCATCCCTCCGGACGGGTGGCGTACGCCGTCAGCGAGACGTCCGACGGCACGGTGACCGCTGTCAGCGTGGGCGCGCTGACGACCGAGGGTCCTGGTGCGGGCGACCCGGGTGGGTCCCGGATCCCCTCGAACGTCCGCTCGACGACGGTGTCGTCCGGCGAGGCAGACCGGTGCCACCTGCTGCTGTCGCCCGATGCACGAACCCTGTACGTCGCCAACTACACCTCGGGGACGCTGGGTGTGCTCCCGTTGACCGACGACGGCGACTTCACCCCTGCAGTGCTCGCGCGACGTCACCCCCGCAGTGCTCGCGCGACGTCACCCGGTGCAGGTCTTCGGTGCTGCGGACTTGTCAGTCCCTGGGCCCGGCCGGGAGCGGCAGGACGGCCCGCACGCCCACTTCGTCGCCCTGGCCCCGAGATGCAGGCACCTGCTGGTCGTGGACCTGGGCACCGACGAGCTGCGGCGGCACCGGGTCGATGCGGACGGCCGTTTGAGACGTCGGGCTCGGCGTCGTGACGTGACGCCGAGCCCGCGAATTGCTCCCCGGGGGTGTCCGGTTGTGGCCGACTATCACCGGCTGCTTGTGGGGAATGCGCACGTAAGTTGTTGTGGGAGAGGCGTTTTCGCTGGTCAGCGCGTTGTCGCCCATGGTCTGTAAATCCATCGCGATAGCTTCGAAGGTTCGAATCCCTCCACCTGCCACCACGCGCTCGGACCTCAACTCGGCCGGGTCTTCACGGAAGTTCAAGGCCCTACGGATTCCAAAGTTGGCGCGGTCGTGTCGGCGCTCGTCAATCCGGAGCGCCGAGAAGTACAGCAGTCAGGTACAGCAACGCGATTGACTTCCATTGGGCTCTCGTGCCTTCGAGCGCCCAGATCCGTGCTCAAACAAGCTTGGGCGACCGCCATGCCCCGAGTTCGCAACGATGGGGTCCGAAACACCTTAGGACGCGTAAGAAAATAACCTGTACTTATACTTTTTTGGGTGTCACGGTTGTGCTATGCCGGTTGCCGNNAGGGGTTCGAGTCCCCTCAGCTCCACTGATAGAACCACAGGTCAAAGGTCCTCTCCCGATCGGGGATGAGGGCCGTTGTGATACGTGGGGCGAAGTGCAGCGGCAAAGTGCAGCAGTTGCTCACGCGGGCGCGGTCGAGCTGGTCCCCGAGGCGGTGCAAGGCCGTCCGGGTGAGACCGGACGGGATGTGGGTGTAGATCTCCATCATTACGGCGATCTTGCTGTGCCGCAGGATCTGCATGGCGTCGCGGGGGTGGATGTCCAGGGCGGCCAGCAGGGACCCGCCTGCGTTACTTCGCCGACGTTGACCGTGACCAATGGCGGACTTTCGCACCATTGCGGTTGAGTGGCGGTACTCGTTGCGCCGGGGTGCCGACGTCCCCTCATGCGTCGCGTTCCATCTGGTCGCGCCAGGTGTGTTCCGGGGAGTACCCCAGCAAGCTGCCAACACGCCGAGTGGGCACCGGTCGGACTGGAGACAGACTGGCGCGAGCTCACCGCCTGGTGCAACGCGCGGTGTTGACGTGGCTGACCCAACGTGACCCCAACCCATGCAGCCATGGCCACTCGTCAGCCACCTCGCAGAGTCTCTCGGTGAGACTGCCGAGCCTGAGGTTTGTCCGCGCCGGGTGTTACGGATCAGAAGGTTGGGGGTTCGAATCCCTCCGGGCGCGCTCTGTGTTGAGACAGACGACTAGGCCCTGACCAGCGGAAACGCGGGTTGGGGCCTTTGTCGTGTCGAATGGCGAGACATGGAATCTCACGATGTGACCCAGGGGGAGGGTTGCGGTTGGGGTCATGGTCATCCCGCCCGGCCCTGAGCAGCAATGTCATTGGCTGTGCAAGCCTTCTTATCACTGACGGCGAACAAAGTCAGAGGGCAAGCCAGCCTGGCTGGTGGGGTCGCAGTCAGGGACGGGTCTGGAGACCCACTTCACGCGGCCGCGGTGGGGAGTGGGGCTGGCTATCCATGATCTATCCACCCATCCCAACCGCCTGGGCGAGCCGAGCCATGAGCTCCGGCGCCATCTGCGAATGCCGCCACAAGATCGCGAGCACGACTCCGGCCCAGGCCCAACGCCATCGTCGGCGCCGGGCCCCGACCGGCGGTGGCGAGATCGCTCGGAGAAGTATGACGCGCACGCTCGTCCCCCATCCGTCGCGGGCAATCTTGCGGTCCACCCGGTCCCTCGAGGCCAAGTCCGTATCTGCATCGGTGCCATTCGAGGCGCCGGTAGGGAGATCGAGATCGGGGTTGACGCCCTCCCTCCGTGTACGTACCCTGTACATACACGGAGGGAGGGCGTCATGCCCAAGCAAACTGTGGCTGAAGTCCGAGTCTCCAAGAGTCAGAGAATCAACCTACGCACAAGCGAGCGCCAAGAGGCGATCCTTCGCCGTGCCGCTGCCGTGACTGATCGCACGATGACGGATTTCATTCTCGACAGTGCAGTCGAACGAGCTGAGCGGGTTTTGGCTGACCGTCGCTGGTTCCTCGCCACTAATGAGCAGTGGCACGAGTTCCAGCGACTACTTGATGCGCCGCTGGCTTCCACGAAGCGCTTTGAAGCGCTCGTTGCCCGGAAATCCCCGTTCTCAGCCACCGAGCAGTGAACCACGCACAGATATCTCTTCCACGAAAGTTAGAGCGAGACGACGATTGTGCCGAGTTCACTAGCGGCGCCCCTGAACTGGATGACTGGCTGCGCCGATTCGCATTCGTAAACTTGCGGGCCAACAACGCAGTGACATACGTCGCAACGAGTGGCGGTCGAGTCGTTGGCTACTATGCGATCGCCGTTGCAGCAGTGGAACGTGAAGCTGCCCCCGAGCGGCTTCGCAAGGGCCGTCCTTCGCAGATCCCCTGCATACTGCTGGCTCGTTTGGCGGTCGACCAAAGCGTGCAAGGCGAAGGCGTTGGTGCGGCCCTCCTGCGCGACGCGCTTGAGCGGGCTGCGTCGCTAAGCGAATCTGTGGGGGCGGCTGCCGTACTCGTGCATGCGAGGGATGAGGTGGCCAAGGCCTTCTACCTAGCCAACGGCAACTTCATGCAGTCCCCGCTGGACGACCTCCAACTGATGGTGCCGATGAAGGTTTTGCGCTCCCTGTTTCAGTTGTAGCAACTTGGCTGCAAACGCTCAGGGCGCGAATGTGCCAACGCAGTATTCGGCGGTGGTCATCCCCGCGTCGGCCGCGGCGCGGATGACCTGACAGCGGACAGCAAATGTGTCAATGGCCAAGTAGAAGTCCCCGCTGGTGGCCAACTAAAAGTCCCCACCCCTTGCGGTTGATCAGCTCTTGTTCTTGGGTCCTCCTTGGGTGGTTCGGGCCTCGCGCATCCGGTAGGACTCCCCGCTGGTGACCACGGTGGTGGCGTGGTGCAGGAGCCGGTCCAACAGGCTGACGGCGGTGGTGTGTTCGGGTAGGAAACGGCCCCAGTCCTCAAAGCTCCAATGCGAAGCGATGGCCAAAGCCCGGCGTTCGTAGGCGGCGGCCACGAGGCGGAACAGCAGCTGGGTGCCCGTGTCGTCCAGCGGAGCGAAGCCCACTTCGTCGACTATGAGCAGGTCGTTGCGCAGGAGGGTGTCGATGGTCTTGCCGACGGAGTTGTCGGCCAGTCCCCGATAGAGGGTCTCGACCAGGTCGGGTGCGGTGAAGTACCGGACCCGGTGCCCGGCGTGCACTGCGGCGTAGCCGAGGGCTATCAAGGTGTGGGACTTTCCCGTGCCGGCCGGCCCGATCAGAGCCAGATTCTCCTTCGCACTAATCCATTCCAGCGACGTCAGGTAGTCCCAGGTGGGCGCCGGGATACTCGAGGCGGACAGGTCAAACTCCTCGATCGTCTTGATGACCGGAAACACCGCAGCCTTGAGACGGGCCCGGGTGTTGGAGGCGTCCCGGGAGGCGATCTCGGCTTCGATCAGGGTCCGCAGCACCTCCTCGGGGGCCCAGCGTTGGGTCTTGGCAGTGAGCAGCAGCTCAGGAGCGAGTTGGCGCATCGCGGCAAGCTTGAGGCGGCGTAGCCCCGCGGTCAGGTCGGCCGGCAACACCGGCGCCGGGGCGCTCATGAGGACACCGCGGTGGTTGTGGTGGGTGCGTACTCGGCCAGGGACCGTCCGGCCGTGGTGGGCAGGTCGATGACCAGCGCGGCCCCCGCCGGGCGGGGTTNNTCCAACGCGGCAAGGAACACCAGGTGGCCGTGGGCTGCGGCCAACGTGTTCAACTCACTCAGTTCGGGGCCCAGGCGGGTGTGCCCGGACGCGGCGGCACCGGCCAGGAATGCCTCCGCCGACAGGCCAAGGCCACAGAACGCTTTCTCCGCAGGGGTTCTGGGCCTGATCGCCCGCCGAGGTTTCGGTCGGGCACCGCCGTAGTGCTCGTCGGCCACGGAGGCTTCACCGGGGGCGACCACGGCATGGTCAGCAACCACCTCCCCGGTGTGGGGGTCCACGATCAGTACCCGTCCCGAGCCGGCGACGACCTGCACGCTCTTGCCGATCAGGACCATCGGGATCGAGTAGCGGGCCGACCCGATCCGCACGCAGGACAGCTTGTCGACCTTGCGCAGCACCGGCGCCGGCCCGATCCGCAGCTGCAGCGACGGCAACGCGGCCAGCAGCAACCGCTCCTGGGCCAGGCGCTCCGCCGGGACGGCAACGATCTGAGAGTGCATCGCCGCGTTGACCTCGGCGCACCACCCCTTGG
>PKWT01000048.1 GCA_003132125.1 Micrococcales bacterium
GCCGAAACGCCGCGCCACTGCTGCCCCGAGTCCTGCTCCTGCTCCGATGATTGCGATAGAGGTCATGCTGGGTTCAAGGCGCGACGACGCCGAAGTGTTCCACCGGCTCATCCCAGGGCTGCAACGCAGGTCGCCAGGGTGCACCGCGCCTCCTGGCAATCGTCGTAAGACCCTCCCTCACCGGACAAGAACGCACACCCATCGCGTCAGGGTCCCAGTATTTCGCTGCGGCGTTGCAGAGTGAATACGCCGCCAGTCATAGGCGGAAAGACACAGGTCGTCGAGCGTTTCGAGCTCGTCGGTCCAGGCCGTCTCTTCCTCGCTTCCCGGGCGTCGAAGATCGTTCGGTCGTCGCTGGTGCCGGTATTCATAGTGGCTTGGCCCCCGCGTACCAGCTGAGCCCCTTCGACCTTGGCCGCCGCCTACTCGTCCATCCCGCGCAGAGAGAGCCGCCTGGCCAGATACGGCGCCGTGGCGCTGCCCTCGGCCCGGGCGACCTGTTCCGGAGTGCCCGTGGTCACCACGCGACCGCCCTCGTCCCCACCGCCCGGGCCCATGTCGATGACCCAGTCGGCGCTAGCGATGGTGTCGAGATCGTGCTCGACGAGCACCACCGTGTTGCCTGCGTCCACCAACCGATGCAGCTGGCGGAGCAGCAGTGCGATGTCAGCGGGGTGCAACCCCGCGGTCGGCTCGTCGAGCAGGTACAGCGCGTGCCCACGGCGGGCCCGTTGCAGCTCGGTTGCCAGCTTGATCCGCTGGGCCTCCCCGCCGCTGAGTTCGGTGGCGGGCTGACCCAGGCGCAAGTAGCCCAGTCCGACGTCGCGCAGAGTGGTCAGGCTACGAGCGGCGGCTTGCACGTCAGTCAAGAAGTCGGCAGCCTCGTCGACGGACAGGGCCAGCACATCGGCTATGTTCTTGCCGCGGTAGTCGATCTCGAGGGTCTCTGCGTTGTAACGGGCTCCGTGGCAGGTCGGGCAGGGGGCATACGTGCCGGGCAGGAAGAGCAGCTCGACAGAGACGAAGCCCTCCCCCTGGCAGGTTTCGCAGCGTCCCTCGGCGACGTTGAAGGAGAACCGGCCGGCGACGTAGCCACGCTCGCGGGCCTCGGGGGTCGCGGCATACAGCTTGCGCACCGCGTCGAAGAGGCCCGTGTAGGTGGCCAGGTTGGACCGAGGCGTGCGTCCGATCGGGCGCTGGTCGACGCGCACGAGCCGGTCGAAGGACTCCAGACCCGTAGCGTCGTCGACGTCGATCTCGAGTTCGCTGTCCTGCTCGTCGTCGGGTGCCTGGCCGAGGTGGCGTCGGACCAGCTCGGCGAGCACCTGGGTGACGAGCGTCGACTTGCCCGACCCCGAGACGCCGGTGACCGCCGCCAACACGCACAGCGGGACGTCGACCGAAAGGTCCTCGAGGTTGTGCCGGCTAACCCCGCGCAGGTGGAGCCAACCCTGCGGCGTGCGCTGGGGTCGCGGTGGTCGCTCGGCGCGACCGAAGAGATACTTTCCGGTGATCGAGCCCTCGACCTGCTCGAGGCCTGCGACCGGGCCGGAGTAAAGCACGTGCCCCCCGTGCTCACCGGCTCCCGGGCCGATATCGACGACCCAGTCGGCTCGACGCACGATGTCGAGGTCGTGCTCGACGATGAAGAGCGAGTTGCCCGAGCGCTTCAGGGTGTCGAGCACGTCGAGCAGCGGCTTGGCGTCCGCCGGGTGCAGCCCCGCGGAAGGCTCGTCGAGAACGTAGACGACCCCGAAAAGCCCCGAGCGTAGTTGAGTGGCGATGCGCAGGCGCTGCGCCTCTCCGGGCGAGAGAGTCGTGGAGCTGCGCCCCAGCGAGAGGTAGCCCAGCCCCAGGTCGAGCAGCACCTGGACCCGCGCCACGAGGTCGGTGCAGATCCGCACCGCCACTTCGGTCTCCTCACCGGAGTCGGCCCCGGACGTCGCCGCGCCCGCATCGGTGAGCTCGGCCACCGGCCGAAGCAGCGCCATCAGGTCACTGAACGACAACGCGTTGGTTTGCGCGATGCTCAGGCCCCGAAACGTGACCGCCAGCGAATCCTCCCGCAGTCCGGTGCCGCGGCAGACCGAGCACTTGACGCTCCGGACGAAGCGCATTGCCTTGTCGCGCATCATCTGGCTCTTGGAGGTGGCTAACACGTGGTGAACGTGCGCGCGGGCGCTCCAGAAGAGGCCGTAGTAGCCGTGGTCGATACGGTCGCGCTCGGGCTTGACCAGCACCTTCGGCTGCTCGTCGGTGAAGAGCAGCCACTCGCGGTCCTTCGCCCTGAGCGAACGCCAAGGGACGTCGACGTCGATGCCCAACCCGGACACGATGCTGCGCAGGTTGGCGCCCTGCCAGGCGCCCGGCCATGCAGCGATCGCACCCTCGCGGATGCTCAACGAGGTGTCCGGCACCATCAAGTCCTCGCTGACGTCGTGCTCCTCACCCAGCCCGTGGCAGCGCTGACACGCTCCAGCTGCAGTGTTGGGAGAGAACGCCTCCGCCTCCAGCCGCAACGCACCGTCCGGGTAGGTGCCAGCGCGCGAGTAGAGCATCCGCACCAGGTTGGACAGTGTGGTCAGGGTGCCCACGGTCGAGCGGGAGCTCGGGGCACCGCGCCGCTGCTGGAGTGCCACGGCCGGCGGCAGCCCGGTGATCTCCTGCACGTGAGGGGCACCGACCTGCTGCAGCAGCCGACGGGCGTAGGGCGCCACCGACTCGAAATAGCGACGTTGCGCCTCGGCGTACAGGGTGCCGAAGGCCAGCGAAGACTTGCCAGAGCCGGAGACACCGGTAAAGGCGACCATCGCGTCACGTGGCAGGTCGACGTCGATGTTCTTAAGGTTGTGCTCGGTGGCGCCGCGGACATGGACGAAGCGGTCGCTCAGGTCGTGATGCACACCCCATTGTCTAGCCGCTCGCCCACCGGCGCGCACCACCGGATGCACGACCAGCTGCTTTAGGCCATGGAGTAGGCGTCGGCGTAGTGACATCAGGACCCGCCTACGCGGCGGTATGACGCGGGCGGCCCAGTGCTGAATCGGGAGCGCGGGCGGCGGTAGATCCTGATGCGATTCGGTATGCTCGGACCGGCGGAGCAACTCCGACCCCCCGTGGAGGAACGATGGCCATACCCCGCATCTCCCTGGGCTCGTCGGGGAAGCAGGCCAAGCTGCTCCAGGCGCTGGCCCGCGGACTCGAGGACGTCGCAGACGTCGAGCCGTGGACGGCGACCTTCAGTCC
>PKWT01000112.1 GCA_003132125.1 Micrococcales bacterium
CCGGCGGTCAGCGCCATGCCGGAAATCGTCGCTGTCCAGCCCAGCAGTTGCTGCATGAACTGCGGTTGCAGCACGGTGTTGGCGTTCAGTACCCCGCCCACCAGGGCCATCAGGAAACAGCAGATCGCGAAGTTCTTGTAGCGGAAGAGCTTGAGGTTGATGAGCGGACTTTTGTGGTTCCACTCCCGCAGAATCAGGCCAACGATGCCGAAGACGAACAGGAAGCCGAAGAAACAGATGAATCCGGAAGAGAACCAGTCGTTCTCCTCGCCCTTGTCCAGCATGATCTGCAGTCCGCCCATGGCGATGGCAAGAAAGCTCAGCCCCATGTAGTCCATGTGCCGCAGTTTCGAGGGGTCGGCCTTGATCCAGGGCGGATCTTCCACCATCCGCGTGACCAGAATGAAGGCCAGAATCCCCACCGGAATGTTGATGAAGAAGATCCAGCGCCAGCTGTAGTTGTCCACAATCCATCCGCCCACCGTGGGACCCAGCACCGGCGCCAGCACCACCGCCATGCCGTAGACGGCAAAGGCCATGCTGCGCTTCTGCGGCGGAAAGGTGTCGGCCAGGATGGACTGTTCGCTGGGCTGCAGTCCGCCCCCGGCGGCTCCCTGCAATACGCGGAAGAAGACCAGCACTCCCAGCGAGGGCGCCAGTCCGCACATCTCGGTGAAGGTCGAGACGCCGATGCCGAGCTGGACTGGGTCACCGGACTCACGGCGCTGCTTCTGCTCGGCGCGCAGCTCGTCGTAGCCGAACAGCTCCTTGGCCCTGGCAGTGGCCGCCTCGTAGTTGCCCGAGTCGTAGGTCATGCCGGAGACGGTCGAGAAGGGGAACTCCTCGTGCTTGATCCAGTTCTGCTCACGCAGCTCGATCGGGTCCCGCCCCAGCTCGGCAGCCAGGTCGTCCATCAGCCGTTCGATCGCGAACGTCGCCTCGGGACGGCCGGCGCCGCGGTATGCATCGGTCCACGTTGTGTTGGTGAAGACGTTGGTGTCGGTGAAGCGGTAGCCGGCGAACTTGTAGATCGAGTTGAACATGAACGCGCCCAGGATCGGGACGCCCGAGGTAACCAGACCCAGGTAGGCCCCCATGTTGGCGAGCAGGTCGACCTTGAGCCCGGTGACCGTGCCGTCCTTGGTCGCGGCCAGGGTCAGCCGCTGCAGCTGGTCGCGGCCGTGGTGGCCTGAGACCAGGGACTCGGACCGCGTCTCGGTGTACTTGCACGGCTTGCCCGTGTGCTGGGCCGCGAGGACGGTCAGGACCTCCTCGGGCGTGAACTGCAGCTTGCCGCCGAACCCGCCGCCGACGTCCGGTGCGATCACCCGGATCTTGCTCTCCGGGATGCCCAGCACCAGCGCGAGGAAGATGCGGACGAAGTGCGGCACCTGGGTGGCGCTCCAGACCGTGAGCTGTTGTCCGGTGGGGTCGACCAGGATCGAGCGAGGCTCCATGAACGCAGGGATCAGCCGTTGCTGACGGAAGGTCCGTTCGATGACGACCCCGTCCACCCGAGCCTTGGCGATCTCGTCGTCGACGTCGGTGCCGGTGCCAGCCTGGGCCGAGTCATAGACCCAGGTGGCCGACACGTTGGTGCCCAGCTCGGGATGCGCGTATGGCGCCCCCGCCACTGCCGTCTCCAGGTCCAGGACCACGGGCAGGCCTTCGTAGTCGACGTCGACCAGCTCGATCGCATCCCTGGCCTCGCGGGCGCTGCGAGCCACGACGACGGCGACGATCTCGCCGGCGAAGGAGACGTGATCCACAGCCACCGCAGGGTGGTTCGGGGCCTTCTGGTCAGCGGTGATCGGCCAGGCGTTGGGCAGGCTGCCTTGTTTGTCGGCCAGATCGGCGCCGGTCAGCACGGCGACCACTCCCGGTGACGCCTTGGCCGCGCTGGTGTCGACCGCGGTGATCCGGGCGTGCGCGACCGGGCTGCGAACCATCCCGAGGTGGAGCATGCCTGCCACTGAAAGGTTGTCGGTGAACCTGGTCCGGCCGGTGATCAGGCGCTGGTCCTCCTTGCGACGCCGAGCCTTGCCGATCTCTGGGCCGGCAGCCTCACCCGCACGCTCGTCGACCGCGGTCATGACGAGACTCCGGTGGAGACCGAGGTGTCCGCCGCCGCACCTGGCGAAGCACCAGGCGAAGCCGCCGCGCCGGCCACCTGCTGCACTGCCCTGACGATGTTCTGGTACCCCGTGCACCGGCACAGGTTGCCCTCGAGTCCCTCGCGGATCTCGGTCTCGGTGGGATTGGCGTTGTCGTTGAGCAGGTCGATCGAGGACATGATCATGCCCGGCGTGCAGAAGCCGCACTGGAGCGCGTGAGTGTCGTGAAATGCCGCCTGCATCGGGTGCAGGACGCCGTCCTGGGCCAGTCCCTCGATGGTGGTCACCTCGTGGCCGTCGGCCTGAACCGCCAGCATCGTGCAGGACTTGACGCTTCGCCCGTCGAGGTGAACGGTGCACGCACCGCAGTTGGTGGTGTCGCACCCGATGACGGTGCCGGTCTTGCCGACCTGCTCTCGGAGGTATTGGACCAGCAGGGTGCGATTCTCGACCTCGTCGGAATACTCAACACCGTCCACAGTGACGCTGATTCGGGTCATCCCTGGCCTACCCCTCCACAACCGCCGACGGACCGGACACCCCACCGGACGCGGCGACCTCATACAGCGGAGAGCGATGGCCCAAGACAACCGCGATGTGACCCGCGACACAAGACCTATGGGGTCTTGACTTCATGGTGGATGCGGCCATCGAGGCGGGCCAGGCGTCCACCACCGCCGCCCCACCGCACCGCGATGATCTCCGCGGCGATGGAGACCGCCGTCTCCTCGGGGGTCCGCGCGCCGAGGTCGAGCCCGATCGGGCTGGACAGCCGCGCCAGCTCCTCGTCGCCCAGTCCTGCCGCGCGCAGTCGCTTCATCAGGTCGGCATGGGTACGCCGCGACCCCATCGCTCCGACGTAGGCGACCTCAGGCAGCCGCAGCGCGACCCCGAGCAGTGGCACATCAAACTTGGGATCGTGGGTCAACACGCACATCACGGTGCGGGAGTCGATGGCTCCAGCCGCCACCTCGTTGTTCAGGTAGCGATGCGGCCAGTCCACGACCACCTCATCGGCGAACGGGAACCGCGAGACCGTTGCGAACACGGGTCGGGCGTCGCACACCGTCACGTGATACCCGAGAAACGACCCGAGCCGTGCGACGGCGGCAGCGAAGTCGATCGCACCGAAGACGAGCATTCGTGGCTTGGGTGCATAGGCAGCGCAGAAGACGCGCATCCCTTCGCCCCTGCGCTGACCATCGGGACCATAGGTGAGCAGCTCGGTGCGCCCGTTTTCCAGCAGCCCCCGCACATCGTCGGCGATCGCCGCCTGCGCCCTCTCCGACCCCAGAGCGCCCTCAACGGGTATGCCGTCCCCATCGGGACGCACGATCAGTCGACTCCCGAGCCATGCCGCATCCGGGTGCTCGACCACCGTGGCCACGGCGACCGGGCGACCGGCTTCGATGTCGTCGGCCACCGCGCCGAGCTGGGGGAACGTCATTTTCGACACCTTCTCCACGAACACGTCCAGAATGCCGCCACACGTCAGCCCGACGGCGAACGCGTCGTCGTCGCTGACGCCGTAGCGCTGCAGGACCGGGTGCCCATCGGCCATGACCTGCTGGGCCAGCTCGTAGACAGCGCCCTCGACACAACCGCCGGAGACTGAGCCGACGACGCTCTGGTCCGGGCCGACCAGCATCGAGGCACCAGCCTGCCGTGGTGCCGATCGCCACGTCCCCACGACGGTTCCGACACCGATCGTCTTGCCGTCGCGCCACCAGGCCATCAGCTCAGGCAGGACCTCACGCATGCGCCACCACCTTCAACAGCTCCGCGAACGACGCGAGCGAGTGCCCGGCCACAAGCTGGTCAACATACGGCAGCGCCGCGGCGATACCGCCCTGGACGGGTTCGTATCCCGCCTTTCCCCGGTGCGGGTTCATCCACACGACAGCATGGGCGAGTCGTTGAAGCCGGGCCACCTGCTCGCCGAGCAGCCGCGGGTCGCCGCGCTCCCACCCGTCAGAGGCGATGACGACGACCGAGCCACGGGCCACCCCCCGTTGCCCCCATCGGGCGATGAACGCCCGGATCGACTCCCCCAGCCGGGTGCCGCCAGACCAGTCCGGGACGCTCTGCCCCGCGGCTTTGAGCGCCTCGTCGGGATCTCGAAGCCGCAGTGCGGTCGTCACCCGGGTGAGGCGGGTCCCGATCGTGAAGACCTCGACGCGACCCGGAACCGCGTGGGAGATGCGGTGGCCCAACCGGAGCAGCGAGTCGGCATACGGTTCCATCGATCCGGAGACGTCCACCAGCATGACGATCCGCCGGGACTTGGTCCGCGGGCGGCGATAACGCAGCGGTCCGGGTTCCCCCGCCCGCTGCAGCTGTTCCCGCAGGGTGCGCCGAGGGTCGATCTCGCCCCTGTGGGATGGGCCCCGCCTGGGGCTGCGACGCCGTGGAGGATCGACCCGTAGTCCCTCGAACAACGTTGCCAGTGAACGGCGTTCGACTTCGGAGAGCTGAGCGATATCGCGATGGCGCAACACCTCGCTCGCACTCGCGAGGGCGCGCACTGCCTGCTCCTCACCCTCATCGCCACCCGTGGCCTGCGGTACCAACGACGCCCGCTGGACAGTCCTCGTCGCGGGCTCTCCGATCCAAGGAGGCGCGCCCTCGGCGAAGAACCAGGCGCGGAACGCGGCGTCATAACGTTCCAGGTCTTCGGGTGACGAGCAAAGGGTTGAGCGGCCGGCCCAGAACACGCCCTGACGGTCGCCCGCATCCGCCAAGGAGGCCGCACGAAGGAACGCCTGGGTCCGATCGGCTGTGACCAGGACACCGGCGTGACGCACCGTGCGGGTGAATGCCACCAGCATCTCGTCCGGTGCCAACCCGGCGGTTCCCGAGCCAACGGCGCCCGGACCAACGGTGTCCGAGCCAGCGGTGTCCGGGCCAGCACTGCCCATGCCGGCGTTCACGGGGTCTTCGCCATGGTTCTCATCCGGCCAGGATCAGGTCCAGCGTCTTTCGCACGCGGTCAGAGTCCTCGCGGTACTTCAGCACTGCACCCAGGGTGGCGCTCGCGGTCTCGAGGTCGAGGTCGTCGCGCCCGAGCTGGTGCAGCGCCCTGGCCCAGTCCAGCGTCTCGGACACGCCGGGAGGCTTGAGCAGGTCGCCAGATGCTCGCATGCGTTGCACAGCGCGGGCCACCTGTTCGGCAAGCTTGGCGGACACCTCAGGCAGCCGGCTGCGCACGATCTCGACCTCGCGCGCCA
>PKWT01000002.1:0-1161 GCA_003132125.1 Micrococcales bacterium
CCTCGACGTCGCTGGCGATGACCGCCGCCGCGGCGTGCAGCAGGGTGCCGTGCTCTGCCGCCTCGTCGCGGATACGGTCGGCCTCTTCCGTGCCGACCCACTCGCGCCAGCGCTCGAGCTCCGGCCGGCGCATCGTCTGATTGATGATCGTGGTCACGCCGGGCACGTCGCGCCCGTCGAGGGTGTAGCGATGCTCGACCGGGTCGAAGGTCAGGGTGTGGTCGGTGGCCAACGTCATCGCTCTGCCTTCATGTGATGAGCGGTTTCGGCGAAGGCGTCGTCGAGCATCTGGTTGCGCTGCCGCTCCCAGCGGGTGCGCCGACCCTCGGTCGTGAGGACCTTGCGAGGATGGCGCTTGCGGATGCGCAGCGCCTTGAGTGCGCGCTTGGCCGCCTTGCGCCAGGGGCCGTCTTCGATCGGCTTCACGACTGCCCCCGCACGTAACGGACCCACTGGGGACACGGTCCCGCCTGCTGCTCCCAGACGCAGTGCACTTCGGGCGGCTGCTGGGGGGGCTCATTGAGAAGGCCGAAGAACGGCCGGTGCACGGTGAGCGCGTCGCAGCTCTCGCAAATGTCCATGCAGGCGGCGACGAACTGCTCGCGCTCGTGAGCGCGCTGCTGGGCGGCGGTCATGACGTCGCCACGATGATCATCACCCACGCCAGTGCGATCGTCGGGATGACGACGCACAGGACGAACAGGGTGAAGGCCGCGAGGTCGCTGGGGCTCTCGACGAGCCTTGCGCTGCGGCGCGGTGTAGGATGTGCGACGAGTCCTAGCTGGGCTCCGGGGGCGGCTCTTGCTTCGAGGCGGGGCCGCCCTTCGTTTTGGTTCATGTGATCCCCTTTGCGCGATTCTATACCGTTCGTGGTGTCTGTCGAGTGCCTCCTTTTTGGCTTATCTGATGCTTACTGCTGGATACAGCTTATATCGGCTATTCTAGCTGTCAACTGTAGTTTGGTCCGTTCTGTGGCGCTCGTGCCACTCGTCGAGCGAGCTGCGCTTGTACTTCCACCAGCCCCGCTCGCTGCCGCGTGCGCGCTCGATCTCTCCCCGTTCGGCGAGCCGCAGGACCTCGGTCGCGCTCCAGTCGTAGCCGGAAATGAGCGTGAGGTAGCGAGCGGCCACGCCCTCTCTGAAGCTTCGCAGGGCTTTGAGC
>PKWT01000002.1:1186-4835 GCA_003132125.1 Micrococcales bacterium
GCTACCACTGTCCAGCCTGCGGACAGGCCGAGGCCCAACGCTGGGGTGAAGAGGGCCAGGCCCCGCAGCGCGTCTACTACGCCTGCGGATCCGACGAGCTGCGCACCAGGCCAGGCCGCTATCGCTTCTTGCAGAGCGCCCGCTGCAAGGTCATCACGGCTCGCCTGCCCAAGACCACCACCTAGACTCCGAACGATCCCCCGCGCTTAGGGCTCCTCAGAGGCCCGTGATCTCTGCTCGTAGCCTCTGCTCATGCGCAGGCAGTCGGTCAGAGACTCTTCGCCGGCCCTTTCCCCCTTTGCGGCCGGCACCGTTCGTGGGCGCGACCTCGACTCGAGCCTCTCGCGGCTGTCTGCGCATGACTTGCTCGCGGGGGCTGGCCGCCAGCCGGCTACTCGAAGCTATCCAGGAGGACGTTCATGCGCCCTCGCTATCTTCTCGTGGTCCTGTTGGCTGCTCTTTGCGTTGCCCTTGGGGTTGGTGCTGCGCTCGCTGTGCCGAGTGCACACGCAGACTCCGCGTCTCCTTCGCCTGCAGCGTCGGTATCAGCGACGCCTAGCCCATCGGGGAGTCCGAGCGCCACACCCGCGGTCGCGCTGGCCGGTCCAGACCTTGTCCGTTGGTCTCGACACTGGGCAAGGATGGCAAGGCGAGATCGAACCCGACTGGCCGTCGCGCTTCATGAATTTGGACGTCGATCTCCCCGAGCGGTACCTGTACGACCTGCCGGACCAGACGCTGCCGCCTGGCAGCGCTACGGGCGCACCTGCAAGCACCTCGCCAAGCACTGGACTGCTCAGTCCCGACGCCTACTGTCCCTGCTGCGGAACCCCGTCGCACTCGGGCGCATGCTCGCCGCGGCTCACGGCTGGGTCGGTGCCCAGTGGTGCGCCCTCTACACCCTCTGGAACAACGAGAGCGGCTGGTGCGTCACGCGCTGGAACTACGCCGGCAGCGGAGCTTATGGCATCCCTCAGGCCCTACCGGGATCGAAGATGGGGCCCGGCTGGCTTCACAGCGCGCTCGTCCAGATCCGCTGGGGACTCGACTACATCCGCGGCCGCTACGGCTCGCCGATTGCTGCACTGGCCTACTCGTACACACACGGCGGCTACTGAACGATGAAGGGGGACTGATGACCACGGCTGTGATGTCCGACTACGGTGCGACACAGGAGAAAGCCGAGTCGACGCTGTCCAAGCGTGCGGCGCGCGTGCTGAGCCGGCTGCGCAGCCAGGACTACTGCGACGCAGACGGCTACGTGCCGCGCAGCCGGCTGGGCATATCGAGCACCTGGACGATCATCAAGGCGACGTTCCTCGAGCTCGACCAGGCTGGCTTCGTGATCGCGCATTGCGGCTCTGGTGGCTGGCGGCTGGTCGGTTGGGGTGCCGAGGCCGTCGCCGCGGTGGCGTCCGGCGAGGTGCACCGCACGAAGGTCCGCGAGCGCGCAGCCTGCGAGCCCATGACCGTCGCGGTACCGAGCAAGATCATCGGACCCCAGAACGGCGGTTCCGATTCTTCGACCTCACCTCAGGTCGCAAAAGAGGAACCGGTGCTCGATCCCGCTATCTCATCTGACTGCGATAGCGCCGAGCCAACCTCACTTGAGGGCGCAAAAAGTGCGATACAGCCTGCCGGCGGCCTGACCGAACCGCCGGCGGCCCACGAGGACGACACGACGGCGCCGGCCCCAGCTTTACCTCCTGAGCTACACGGGCCGGTGCCGTTCGCGGGCAAAGCGATGGACTGGGAGCTGTGGGCAATCGCCCGCTGCATCAACCACATCGAGTGCCTGCCCGCAGCCGCCCGCGTGCGCGTCGCGGCCTACGTTGCGTCGCGCTATCTATGAGGACCGGAGAGCTCCGGCACCGTCACGCCGAATGGCTCGACCCGCGCTGGCAGCAGCGCTGGTACCAGACCTTCGTGGAGGGAGGTGACACCTTGAAGAAGTTCTTCGCTAATTGGAAGCCGGTAACGATGCAGCTTGTCACGGTCGCTATCTCGGCAGCCGTCAACGCGCTCGTCGCCGTCCAGTTCAACTGGTCAGGCCAGTGGAAGTACGTCGCGATGACGGCCGGCACGGCCGTCCTCTCGGTTGTTCTAAACTGGCTCAACCCGACCATGCCCACGTTCGGCCTCAAGCTGAAGCGCTTGCGGGTTTGAGCCGCTAGACGTAGAAAGGGCCGGCAGCCATCACGCGCTGCCGGCCCTTTTCTTTTGGCCTACCTGGCGACGATGAGACGTCGTCGCCCGCGATCGCGTCGACTTACGGTCCCGCGCGGCGGCGGGTACACCATGAGCCGCATTGTGCAGCTGTTGCACATGCGCTCGTAGCGATCGCCGGGCAGCTTGACGGTGCGATCTGCCGGGTGCCCGCAGGACTTGCATGCGTCGATCATCATGCTGCCAGCTTGGCAATGTCCGCCTGAAGCGCCGGCACGTCGATCAGGCCGGGCTTAGCAGCGATGAACTCGCTGGTCAGCGGGGCCCAGTCCTCGAGCAGGTTCTTCGCCAGCCACTCCTCGGTGACAAGCTGCACGGCACCCCAGGTGAGCACACCCCAGACCTTGCCCCAGACGCTGTCGAGATAGTAGCCGCATTTCACGACACAGTGGCCGCCCTCGATCTGGTCGTCTGCCGACGTGTCGTCGAGATGCCATGCCTGATGCGCCTCGAACTGCGCGCTGGCGTTGGCCGGTACCTTGATGCCGATGTAGGTGCCGCCGAAGAGCGCCGTGGCGGACTTGAGCTCGTCGGTGTCGCCAATGTCCAACGGCGCGAAGCCTGCGAGCTTGTTGCCGAACATGCCCTTCGTCTGCCAAAGCCTGAGCACGTCGGCTTCGACGCAGCCCGAGTCCTGGCCGTGCGTGAAGGCAAGGTAGCCGTTAATCGTGTCGCTGTCTGTGGGGAACGTCTCGACCTCACCGGCGATCGCGGCGCAGAGCATGCGCAGATGGATGGCGCCGGCCCACGTGCAGTCACCGAAGCGATCATTGCCGAGCATGCCGCAGCTGCTCATCGCGGCCGGCCAGGTCAGCGACGCCGGCGGCGTGCCCAGAGGGTTGACCAGGTAGGTGCTCAGCAGCCCGAGATCCTCGGGCAGCGGCTTGGGTATCATGCCGAGCTTGCCGGCCTTGCGCGGTTCGGTCATAGCGGCAGACCTCCTAGTGGCTTGGGTAGCGACGGGTCTCCAGAACGCGGAGCCCGCCCATATTGTGCATGGCGAGGAGCTGCGGGCCGCCCGGGACGCCGTGGCTCACGACCTGGCCATTGCCGACGAACATCGCGACGTGGCAGGCGGTGCGTCCGTCTTCAGTGTAGAAAACGAAGTCGCCCGGTTCGAGCGCATAGACGCGCTCGCCGTGTTGTATCTGTGTGCCGGTGTATTCCAGATTGCCCGAGTATCCCTGGCCGGCGGGGTCGGACAGCCCGAGCGCGTGACGAATCCACTCGAGTAGGCTGGAGCAGTCCGACTCGGTGGGCGGATCGGACGGCGGCCTGTTTTGCCGAACGCCCTGCCAGCGGTCCTGCGTGGAGCTGCCGGGGATCTGCTTCTGGGTGTAGATGTGAGGCTCTCCCACAGCATGGCAGTGCAGCGCCGTGCTGGCCTGTGTCCAGACCTTCGGCGGCACAATGCGCGCCTTCG
>PKWT01000175.1 GCA_003132125.1 Micrococcales bacterium
CGATGGGCTCGGCGTCCCACACGTCGATGAGGTGCTCGATGGCAGCTGTGGCGGCTTCGCCTGCGTCGTTCCAGCCCTCGAAGGCAGCGATCATGATCGGGTCGCGCAGTTCGGACACGTCCTCGAGCTTGATCACCAGGTGCCTCCCTCGTCGCTCAGGTTGGGCTTCTGGTGACCACACTACGGAATCCTGCTCCGATGGTCTCCCGCACCGCCGATAGACTTCGGGCCGAATCCCCGAGTGACAAGGTCCAGAACATTGAGCAGCCGCTCCGACCTCTTCCGCAAGGCCCTCTCCGAGCGTGTCCTCGTTGCTGATGGCGCGATGGGCACGATGCTGCAAGCCGCTGACCCGTCGATGGACGACTTCCAGGGACACGAGGGCTGCAACGAGATCCTGAACGTCACTCGTCCGGACGTGGTGCGAGGCGTCCACGACGCATATTTCGCCGTGGGGGTCGATGCGGTCGAGACCAACACCTTCGGCGCCAACTTGGCCAACCTCGGCGAGTACGGCATCTCCGATCGCATCTACGAGCTGGCTGAGGCAGGGGCGCGGATCGCAGCCGAAGCCGCCGCTCACTGGTCGACTCCTGAGCATCCACGGTTCGTGATCGGCTCCATGGGACCCGGCACCAAGCTGCCCTCGCTGGGTCACGTTGCGTTTGCGACGTTGCGCGATGCGTATGCCGAGCAGGCCCGCGGGCTGATCGCCGGTGGTGTTGATGTCATCCTGGTCGAGACGTCACAGGACCTGCTGCAGGCCAAGGCTGCGGTCATCGGCTCGAAGCGCGCGCTGGCTGCAGTGGGCGAGACACTCCCTGTCATCGTCCATGTCACGGTCGAGACGACAGGCACCATGCTCATGGGCTCCGAGATCGGCGCGGCCCTGACCGCTCTGGAGCCGCTCGGGATCGACGCGATCGGACTCAACTGCGCGACCGGTCCGGCCGAGATGAGCGAGCACCTGCGTCATCTGTCGCGACACTCCAGGATCCCGGTCAGCTGCATGCCCAACGCCGGGTTGCCCATCCTGACCAAGGGCGGTGCGGCATACCCACTCTCTCCCCAGCAGCTCGCAGACGCACACACGCAGTTCGTCAGGGAGTTTGGCGTCTCCCTGGTTGGCGGCTGTTGCGGTACGACGCCCGCCCACCTCGCGGAGGTGGTGAAGGCGGTCGGCGGGTCGCCGATCAAACCGCGCCGACCCCGGCCCGAGCACGGCGTCGCCTCGCTGTACTCCGCCGTGGCCTTCCGTCAGGACACCTCGTTCCTGTCAATAGGCGAGCGCACGAACGCCAATGGTTCCAAGGCGTTCAAGGAGGCGATGCTGGCCTCCCGCTGGGATGAGTGCGTCGAGATCGCCCGCAACCAGACCAAGGATGGCGCCCACCTGCTGGACGTCTGCATCGACTATGTCGGCCGTGATGGCGTCAAGGACATGCAAGAGGTCGTCGGCCGGTTCGCAACGTCCAGCACCCTCCCGCTGGTCCTCGACTCGACCGAGCCTCCCGTGGTCGAGGCAGGTCTCGAGCTGCTGGGCGGACGGGCAGTGGTCAACTCGGTCAACTATGAGGACGGTGAGGGTGAGGGCTCGCGCTTCGCCCGAATCATGCCGGTGGTCAAGGAACACGGCGCCGCCGTCATCGCCCTGACCATCGACGAGACGGGTCAGGCCCGCACCTGCGAGCACAAGGTGGCCGTGGCTTCGAGGCTCATCACCGCGCTCACCGGTGAGTGGGGCATGAACGTCGAGGACATCATCGTTGACACGCTGACCTTCCCGATCGGCACCGGTCAGGAGGAGACGCGCCGTGATGGTCTGGAGACGATCGAGGCCATCCGCGAGATCAAGCGACGCTATCCCGACGTTCAGACCACTTTGGGCGTCTCGAACGTGTCGTTCGGGCTCAAACCGGCCGTCCGGGTCGTCCTCAACTCGGTGTTCCTGCACGAGTGCGTCAAGGCCGGTCTCGACTCGGCCATCGTGCACGCCGCCAGGATCGTGCCGATTGCGCGCATCCCCGAGGAGCAGCGCCAGGTGGCGCTCGACCTTGTCTATGACAAGCGTGTCTGGGCTGGTGAGCCGGGGAAGAGTGAGCTGACCTACGACCCGCTGAGCCGCTTGCTGGAGCTGTTCGAGGGTGTGGACTCGGCCTCCTTGAAGGAGACTCGCGCCGATGAGCTGGCCGCCCTGCCGCTTGAGGAGCGATTGGCGCGACGCATCATCGACGGTGAACGCCAGGGTCTCGAGGAAGACCTGAAGTCAGCGCTCGACAAGGGCCACAGCGCGCTCGACATCATCAACGACAACCTGCTTGACGGCATGCGGACCGTGGGCGAGCTGTTCGGCAAGGGTGAGATGCAGCTGCCCTTCGTTCTGCAGTCCGCTGAGGTCATGAAGGCTGCGGTGGCCTATCTCGAACCGTTCATCGAGGGAAACGCGGATGGCTCCGCACGTCAGGCGAAGGCCCGGATCGTGCTGGCCACGGTCAGGGGCGACGTCCACGACATCGGCAAGAACCTGGTGGACATCATCTTGTCCAACAACGGCTACGACGTCGTCAACATCGGCATCAAGCAGCCGATCGCCGAGATCATTCGCGCAGCCGAGGAACACGAGGCCGACGCCATCGGTATGAGTGGACTGCTGGTGAAGTCAACCGTTGTCATGAGGGAGAACCTCGAGGAGCTCAACTCCCGCGGTTTCGCTGCCCGTTGGCCCGTGCTTCTCGGCGGGGCCGCGCTGACTCGCGCCTATGTCGAGAACGACCTGGCTGAGGTCTATGAGGGTGAAGTCCGTTACGCCAGAGACGCGTTCGAGGGCCTGCGCCTCATGGACGCCGTTGCGGCCGCGCGCGCCAACCCGCAGCTCAGCGTCTCAGAAACCCTGCCCGAGCTGCGCAAACGACGGGTTCGTCCCGTGGCGGTTGCGTCAGCTGACGACGCACCGGCCGACACCACGCGCTCGGACGTGGCACAGGACAACAGCATCCCGACTCCACCGTTCTGGGGCAGCCGTGTGGTCAAGGGCATCGCCCTGGCCGACTACGCGTCATACCTTGACGAACGGGCGACCTTCCTGGGGCAGTGGGGCCTCAAGGGCACCCGCGGCGAGGACGGTACCTCGTATGACGAGCTGGTCGAGACCGAGGGCCGGCCGCGGCTGCGCATGTGGCTGGACCGGATCAAGACCGACGGACTTCTCGAGGCTGCAGTCGTGTACGGCTACTTCCCTTGCTACAGCGACGGAAACGACCTTGTGGTCCTCCATCACGAGGAGGGTCCCGAGGGTCAGCAGCCCGGCAGCGAGCGGGCGCGGTTCGTGTTCCCGCGCCAACGTCGGGATCGTCGGCTGTGTCTGGCGGACTTCTTCAAGGGCAAGGATCGCTACGAGGCTGACGGCGAGCCCGACGTCATCGCCTTCCACCTGGTAACGATGGGAGCCAAGGTGGCCGAGGCGACCGCCGAGCTGTTTGGCCGCAACTCCTATCGCGAGTATCTCGAGCTTCATGGTCTATCGGTGCAGCTGACCGAGGCCCTGGCCGAGATGTGGCACGCGCGGGTTCGTGAGGAGCTGGGCTTCGGCGCCGACGACAACGAGGATCTCAATGCCATCCTGCGGCAGGGCTACCGCGGGTCTCGCTACTCGTTTGGCTACCCCGCCTGTCCGGACCTGGAAGACCGTGCACTACTCGTCGAGCTGCTCGATCCGTCGCGCATCGGTGTCACCCTCTCCGAGGAGCTGCAGCTTCACCCCGAGCAGTCCACTGACGCCTTGGTCGTTCATCATCCCGAGGCCAAGTACTTCAATGCAACGTAACGGCCTGCCCGCGGCGGTTCTGTGGGACATGGACGGCACCCTGGTCGACACCGAGCCCTACTGGATCGCCGAGGAACACGCATTGGTGAAGGCGCACGGTGGCCTATGGACCGATGAACACGCACGGCAGCTCGTCGGCAATGACCTCATGGTCTCGGCGGACTACATCCGGTTGCACTCGCCGGTTGATCTGACGCCCCTCGAGATCGTCCACGAGCTCTTGGCAGGCGTCGTGGCCAGGGTCAAGGCGCATGTGCCGTGGCGTCCGGGTGCACGTGAGCTGCTCGAAAGCCTTGTGGCGCAGGGTGTTCCTTGCGCTCTGGTCACCATGTCCTGGGAGTCGCTGGCAACGGCTGTGGTGAGCAACTTGCCGCCCGGCAGCTTCGCCGCGGTGATCACGGGCGACGTTGTCCTGCATGGCAAGCCCCATCCCGAGCCCTACCTGCATGCGGCTCGGCTCCTTGGCGTGGAGCTCGCAGCATGTATCGCCATCGAGGACTCTCCGCCGGGTGTTGCTTCCGCCGTGGCGGCCGGCGTGCCGACGATTGCCGTGCCGCATCACGTCGCGGTGCCGAAGACCGTTGGGGCTGTTCAGATCTCAACTCTGGCCGGGCTCACCCCGGCAGGGCTGCTCCAGCTGTTCGACTAGCCCGACGTCCACCGGTTGGTCAGCGTCCCCTGCCGGTCCACCCTGTGGCATTGGCAGCCGCGGCGATCCGGTCGGCGAGTACATCATGGTCGGTTGCCACCAAGCCGCTGGTCACCCGAATGTGCCCGGGCATTTCGGGCAGGATGGCGAAGGGCGACCCCGGTGTGACGCCGATGCCTTGGCTTGCCAGCCGGACAAGGGCGGCCGCTTCGTCCTGGACCGGCACCCAGATGTTGATGCCATCCGTTCCCCCGACGGTGACCCCCCGTTGCGCGAGAGCGTCGACGAGCGCCGCCCGGCGCCGTGCATACTCGCGCTGCGCCTGTTGAACCTCGGCGCGAGAACCCTCATCGGTGAGCAGGCTCAGCAGGATTCGCTGGAGGAGGCGACTGCTCCAGCCCTGCCCGAGCTGGCGTCGCCCCAACATGCTGTCAATCAGAGGGGTGGGCCCGCTGGCGGCAGCCAGGCGCAGGTCGGGACCATGCGACTTGGAGAAGCTGCGGATGTGCACGGTGCGCTCTGGGATCCAGCGCCCGAGACTAATGGCGGGGGCTGAGGCGATGGCTCCGGCGGAGTCGTCCTCAACCACCAATGTGTCGGCTCCTTCGATAAGCTCGGCCAGCGCACGGGCTCGGCGCGGAGTGGTCGAGATGCCGCTGGGATTCTGCGCGGTCGGCTGCACGAACACGGCTGCTGTGGGCGATGCCAGTGCGGCGGCCAGCAGTTGCGGTTGCATGCCTTCAGTGTCGAGCGGGACGCCGACGACATCAGCCCCGATCGAGTCGAGCAGGTCCAGCAGGGGAGGGAAGCACGGGTGTTCGACGACGACCCGGTCGCCGAAACGAAGTGCGGTGCGGGCAACCAGGTCCAGCGCGTCCATCGCGCCGTCGACGATGCCGATATCGCCCGCAACGTATGGCCAATCGTTGAGCAGGACATCGCGTAGCTCGGGCAGAACCGCCTCATCGAGATAGCTGTCAGGGGTTCCGGCAGTCGTGAGGCTGCCCAGCGCCCGGCGGAGGCTGGGCAGTAGTGCAGCGTCAGGGACACCGGTGGACAGGTCGAGCGAGAAGCCGCTCTGACCCTCCAGCGCCCGCCGATAGCGAGTATTCGAGGGGCCCACCGGGTCAGTCACCGTCGTGCCGTGTCGACCATCGGTGCGAATTGCGCCGGCCCTGGCCAACAATGACCATCCGGCGCTGACGGTGGTGGGGGAGAGGGCGAGCTGGGTGGCCACCTCGCGGATCGGTGGCAGCCTTGTGCCAGGAGGCAGGACGCCGTCGCGGATGGCGCGGCTTACTGCATGTGCCAGACCACGGGCAGTGGGCTTGTCCATGCGTTCTTCGAGCGCCGACAACATCGCGGTTGCCGACGGACTCGTCATCATGTTTGTAACATAGCAAACATATGTTTGTGGTGGGTTCACTTGGCACGTAACCTGCATCCATGACACAGTCCATCCCACAGACTCGGCGAATCGGACACTGGATCAGCGGCCGTGAGACCCCAGGCAGCTCCGGCCGAACGGCCCTCGTCTACAACCCTGCGGCGGGGGTGGTGAGCGCCGAGGTGGATCTGGCCGCCGGCAACGAGATCGACGGGGCCGTCGCCACGGCCGTGGCCGCAGCCAAGGAATGGCGGCACGCGTCGCTGTCCAAGCGATCCGGAGTGCTCTTCGCGTTTCGCGAGCTTCTGCGTGAGCGCACCGACGAGCTCGCCGCGATCGTCACGGCTGAGCACGGCAAGGTCCTCTCTGACGCCGCCGGTGAGATCGCGCGCGGCCTCGAGAACGTCGAGTTCGCTGCTGGCGTTCCGCAGCTGCTCAAGGGCGGGTTCTCCGAACAGGCCTCAACCGGGGTGGACGTCTACTCCATCCGCCAGCCGCTGGGCGTGGTCGCCGGCATCACCCCGTTCAACTTCCCCGTGATGGTGCCCCTGTGGATGTGCGCCAACGCCATCGCCTGTGGCAACGCCTTCATCCTGAAGCCGAGCGAGAAGGACCCCTCGGCGTCGCTCTTCCTGGCGCAGATGTGGAAGGACGCCGGTCTGCCGGACGGCGTCTTCACCGTGGTCCAGGGCGACAAGGAGGCTGTTGACGCGCTGCTGACCCACAAGGACATTGCCGCAGTGAGCTTCGTGGGCTCGACGCCGATCGCGAAGTACATCTACGAGACCGGCACTGCGAACGGCAAGCGGGTCCAGGCGCTTGGCGGTGCCAAGAACCATGCTCTGGTGCTGCCCGACGCCGATGTGGACATGGCTGCGGATGCGGTGGTCTCCGCGGCATACGGCTCAGCAGGCGAGCGCTGTATGGCGTTGTCCGTGGCCGTCGCCGTCGGCGATGTCGCAGAGCCCTTGGTCAACGCGATCGCGGCACGTCTGCCGAAGCTCACCATCGGTGACGGGGCGCACCCGGACAGCGACATGGGCCCGCTCATCACCGCTGCGCATCGGGACAAGGTCGCCGGCTACATCGGCGCCGGCGCGAGTCAGGGTGCCGTCGTGGTTGTCGATGGTCGTGATCAGGACGTGCCCACCGAGGGGTTCTTCCTCGGCACGACCCTGTTGGACCACGTCACCCCCGAGATGACCGTCTACACCGACGAGATCTTCGGCCCGGTGCTGTGCGTCGTCCGTGCGAAGACGTACGAGGAGGGGTTGGCGCTGATCAACGACAACCCCTACGCCAACGGAACCGCCATCTTCACCCGTGATGGTGGGGCGGCGCGCGCGTTCCAGTACGACGTCCAGGTGGGCATGGTCGGCATCAACGTGCCGATCCCGGTGCCGGTGGCCTACTACTCCTTCGGTGGCTGGAAGGCTTCGCTGTTCGGCGATACCCACATGTACGGCGCCGAGGGCATGAACTTCTACACCCGAGGCAAGGTTGTCACCGCTCGCTGGCCCGACCCCGCCACCTCCAGCGTCGACCTCGGTTTCCCCCTCACGCGATAGGACCACTGCCTTGACCCACACATCGCCGTCCTCGAGCCCCGCCGTCGCGACGGGAGCCGGCGCCGAAGAGGCACGGGTTCGCGCCGACGACCGCTCGCATGTCTTCCACTCCTGGTCGGCGCAGGCGTTGATAGACCCCCTGCCGATCGCGTCCGCCTCCGGGTCGTACTTCAGCGACTACTCCGGCAAGCGCTATCTCGACTTCTCCTCGCAGCTGGTCAACGTCAACATCGGCTATCAGCACCCCAAGCTCGTCGCCGCCATCCAGGAACAGGCCGCCAAGCTGTGCACGATCGCGCCGAGCTTCGCCAACGATGCGCGCAGCGAAGCCGCACGGCTCATTGCGGAGGTTGCCCCGGGGGAGCTCAACGCAGTCTTCTTCACCAACGGCGGCGCTGAGGCAAACGAGAACGCCATCCGGATGGCGCGCCTGCACACGGGGCGGCACAAGATCCTGGCCGCTTACCGCAGCTACCACGGTGCGACCGCCGGGGCTATCGCCCTCACCGGTGACCCTCGCCGCTGGGCCGCGGAGCCAGGACTGCCCGGGATCGTCCGCTACTGGGGCCCATACGCCTATCGTTCGGCTTTCCACGCGACCACTGAGCAGGAGGAGTCGGCGCGAGCCCTGACGCATCTGCGGGACATCCTCATGGTCGAGGGATCGCACACCGTCGCTGCGATCATCCTGGAGACCGTCGTCGGCACCAACGGGATCCTGGTCCCGCCACCTGGGTATCTCGCCGGGGTCCGCGCGCTGTGCGACGAGTTCGGGATCGTCATGATCGCCGACGAGGTCATGGCTGGTTTCGGTCGCTGCGGCGAGTGGTTCGCGGTCGATCACTGGGGCGTGACGCCGGACCTGATCACCTTCGCCAAGGGGGTCAACTCGGGATACGTCCCGTTGGGTGGCGTGATCATCTCTGCGGAGATCGCCTCGACGTTCGAGAACCGGGCTTTCCCCGGCGGTTTGACCTACTCAGGTCATCCGCTGGCGTGTGCGTCCGCTGTGGCCTCGATCAACATCTTCCGCGAAGAAGGCATCGTCGAGCACGCTCGCGCGCTGGGGACCGACGTCATCGGTCCGGAGCTGCGCGCGCTCGCCGAGCGGCACCCGAGTGTCGGCGAAGTGCGTGGGCTGGGCGTCTTCTGGGCGCTCGAACTGGTGCGCGACCGGGATACCCGCGAACCGCTTGTTCCGTTCAACGCCAGCGGCGCTGACGCCAAACCTATGGCCGATTTCGCGGCTGCGTGCAAGGACCGCGGGTTGTGGCCGTTCGTTCACTTCAACCGGACCCATGTCGTGCCGCCCTGCACCACGTCAGCCGAAGAGATCAGAGAAGGTATCGCGATCCTGGACGAGGCACTGAAGGTGGCCGACGCGTACTACACCGGACGCTGACTGAGCGAGCCTGGACAGGCCCAAAACGGCATCAGGCGGTGAGGTCGCGGCGGCTCCATCCCAGGTAGCCCAGAGCGGCCAGTGCCGCAGCAGTGGCGGTGAGGGCGGCCAGGGCGCCGATTCCATCGGAGCCGACGGGGAGCAGCGGAGTGTGCTGGAACGGAGACAGGTCCATCAGCCACTGCGGCGCGTTCCACAACACCCCGAACTCGCCGAGAGCGATGAACGCGGCCAGCAGGCCCCAGACGGCCGTGGTGAGCCGGGGGACCCAGCCGAACACGCTCAGGGCCACACTGGTGATGACCCACGCGGCGGGGATCTGGGCAAGGGCGGCCAGGGTGACCCGGCCGACCTGGCTGGCGTCGTGCAGGGCGAAGGCAGCGCCCGCGCCGGTCGACAATCCTGTCAGCAGCATCAGCAGGGCCACCCCGGCCAGGGCTGCGGCGTAGTGGCTGGTGGCCCAGCGGGTGCGGGTCGTCGCGGTGCCCAGCAGGGCTTCGGTGTGGCCCGTGGTCTCCTCGCTGCGTAGGTGGTTGACCGCGGACACCCCGTAGGCGGTCACGAGGATCCCCATGATGGCGATCTCAGCTGCCATGAAAGCGTCGGTCAGAGCTTGGGCGCCGCCAAGCTTCCTGATCAGGTCCTGGGCGTTCGGTGAGGTCATGAAGTCGGTGACGCCGCTCGCGAGCGAGCCGATCACCACGCCGAACACGACGACCGTGACTGCCCAGACCACCAACATGCGGTCCTGCAGTCGCACGGCCAGGTCCCAGACCCCGGCCAGGGCCCCTCGGTCTGGGCCGGGACGTTCTTCGCGCAGGCCACCGCCGAGGTCGCGGCGGGCCCGCAGCACGAAGGTCACCGGGACGAGTGCCACGCACAGCGCCAGCGGCAGGGACAGCACCCACCACCGGTCGCCGGCGAAGGCCCGGATCTGCTGGTTCCAGCCGATCGGCGACAGCCAGGACAGCGCGGAGGGGCCAGGCTCGGCAAGGTCGCCGACCGCGCGCAGGGTGTAGGTGATCGCGATGACGATCATGCCCATTCCGCTGGCGGCCCGGGCACTGGTGGTCAGCTGGGCGCTCACCGCTGCCACCGCGCTGAATGCCATTCCGGTGGCCGCCCAGCCCAGTCCGAAGGCGAACGAGCCAGCAGCAGGTAGCCCGGCGGCGGCCAGGGCTGCACCGCTGAGAAGTCCGAGGATCAGGCTGGCGCCGAAGCTGATCACCAGAGCAGCGCTCAGCGGGGCGTTGCGTCCCAGCCGCCCGCCGCTGAGAAGCTCCAGCTGTCCGCTCTCCTCGTCGGCGCGGGTGTGCCGGATCGTCACGAACACCATGAGGACCGCGATGGCGGCTGTCATGAACGCGGTGTACTTGATCATGGACAGGGAGCCCAACGATGTCGGGTCGTAGACGCGTCCGAACAGTGCCACCATGGCAGCGGCGGCGTTCAGGGTATTCGCCGCCTCGATGCGGCTGGCCTTGTCGGGGAACAGACCGGCTCCGGCCGAGGCGGTGGACCAGGCCATCATTGCGAACGCGAGGATCCACAGCGACAGCAACCAGCGGTCCCGGCGCAGTCCCAGCCGGACCAGGCTGCCGGTTCCGGCCAGCGTCTCACGCATCCTCGGGCCGCCCTCCGCTGGAGGCGGTCGCGTCCGTAGCCGCTACACCGGTCGTTGGGCCGTAGTGCCGCAGGAAGAGGTCTTCCAGGGTCGGCGGCTGGCTGGTCAAGGTCTGCAGGCCGGCGGCGGTCAGCGCCTGCATGAGCGGGGCGAGTCCCGACGGTTCCACCTGGGCGCTGACCCGGTGATTCGCCACAACCAGGTCGTGGACCCCGGGCAGGTGCTCCAGGCCCGGCGGCACAGATGTGACGTCGGCGGTGACCGAGGTCCGGGTCAGGTGCCGCAACTGCTCGAGCGGGCCGGTCTCCACCACCTTGCCGGCTCGGATGATGCTGATCCGGTCGGACAACGCCTCGGCCTCGCTGAGGATGTGGCTGCTCAGCANNGCAAGGGCAGCGATGAGGGCCACCTTCTGCCGGTTGCCCTTGGAGTAGGTGCGGGCCTTCTTGGTCGGGTCCAGGTCGAACATCTCCAGCAGACGGTCCCGGCGGGTCTGGTCCTGCCCTCCTTGTAGCCGGCCGAGCAGGTCGATCACCTCACCGCCGGTCAGGTTCGGCCACAGCGCCACATCACCGGGGACGTAAGCCAACCGGCGGTGCAGCGTCGCCACGTCCCGCCAAGGGTCCATCCCCAACACACGGATCGAGCCGGCGTTGGCACGCAGCATCCCCAGCAGCAGCCGCAACGTTGTGGTCTTGCCCGCCCCGTTCGGGCCGAGGAAGCCATGCACCTCGCCCTCGGCTACTGCGAGGTCCAGCCCGTCCAGGGCGGTCACGGTCCCGAATCGCTTTACAACTCCGGTCATCTCCACAACGTTCGTCATGTCGAACACGCTAGTGAGGCGGACCGGCCGGTGCATGCGAAACGACCAATGGCCAGCACCGATCAGGGCAACGCGCGGCCCGGAACGGGAGCGCAGTTGCTTCAGCTCGCAGCGTCGGACCGGATGCGGATGCTCATGAACGGCAACGACAGGTTACGAGCCGCCGGGGGAGACGGGCATGTCGTAGATGACCCACATGGTCCGCTCGGCCACTTGGTCGTACTTGCTGCGGGCACGGTGGTTGTCGTCCGCCGTGATCCAGCGGATCTTGCTCCAACCCCGTTGACGAGCGATCGTCCTGAGGGCGTCAAAGAGGGCATCGACCGCACCGGTGCCTCGCGCGGCTGGCTCCACGAACAGGTCATCGAGATGACCGGCCACCGCAGCAGCCAGCGGACGGAAGTAGGGACGGTAGTGGGCCAGGCCAACCGGGGTCCCGGTCGCGTCCCGGACCAGCAACGCCTTGATGTCATGGTCGGGGTCGGTGATCCAGGACCAGACGCGATCAAGCTGCTCGTCCGTGACCGGCTCTTGGTAGAAGTCGGCGTAGCCGCGGTAGAGCTCGCGCCATCGTGCGTGATCTTCAGGCCCGGGTGGCCCAACCGTGAAGGAGGTCATGCCACCGAATCTAGTCGTCACCGAGCTCGATGGCCGCCGACGCGTGGGGGTCAAGAGCCAGCACGGCCGCCCTCTCGGGGAGCGGCGGGGGAGTGCCACCCCATGCCGGACACAACGCGCGGTGGTCGCACCAGTCGCAGAGCTTCGACGTACGGGGCTGCCAGTCACCCGTCTCGGCAGCGGTCTCGATGGCCTTCCACAAGGCCTTGATCTTGCGTTCGACGGCGAGCAGCTCGTCCTCGTCGGGGCAGTAGCGCAGGATCTTGGATTCCCCACCCAGATAGACCAGCTGCAGCATCCGCGGCACCTGGCCATGCAACCGCCAGAGCACCAACCCATAGAACTTCATCTGGAACCAGGCCTTGGCCTCGAACTGCTCCAAGGGCGCCTTGCCGGTCTTGTAGTCGACCACCCGCATGTCACCCGTTGCCGTGAGGTCGAGCCGGTCGACGTAGCCGCGAAGGGTCAGCCCGTCCAGGTCGGTCTCGACGTAGAGCTCGCGCTCCTTCGGCTCGAGCCTGGTCGGGTCCTCCAGGGTGAACCACTTCTCGATCAGGGTGACGGCCTCGCCGAACCAGCCGGCCACCGCAGCAGGATCGGACTCGTCCACCAGATCGGACAGCTCCGGCTCGCTCGCGAGCATTGCCTGCCATTGAGGCTTGACCATGGCAGCCGCGGCCTCGATCGTGCGGCCGTCTGCCGGGAGGTCGAACAGCCGCTCGAGCACCGAGTGCACCAGGGTGCCTCGTGCCGCGGGCGCGCTGGGCGCCGACGGCAGCTTGTCGATCACCCGAAAGCGATAGAGCAGCGGGCACTGCATGAAGTCAGAAGCTCGGCTCGGAGACAGTGCGGCAACCATGGAACGCACTGTAGATGGACGCCCTGACACGGAGCCCATCGACACGGAGCCCAGCGACATGGTGGGTGCTGACATAGGGTCGAAGCATGGCCGCCAGCACCGAGCACCCGACGAGCCCCGCCCCTGGCTGGCGCCTCGCAACGATTGGTGGCGTCCCGGTCTATATCGGCCGTTCGTGGCCGATCATCGCCCTGATCATCGTGACCACATTCGGCCCGGGTATCGCGAGCAGCCGCCCGTACCTCGGGTTCGGTGCCTACGGGGTGGCAGCTGCGTACGCCGTCCTGCTGCTGGTCTCGGTGCTTGCCCATGAAGCCGCCCACGCGGTCGTGGCGACGCGTGTGGGATACCGCGTGAACCGGGTCGTGGCTGACCTCTGGGGCGGGCACACGGCATACAACTCGTCGAACGCGCGGCCCGGAGCGAGCGCCCTGGTGGCGGTTGCCGGCCCGGCCGCCAATGCGCTGCTGGCGCTCATCGGCTGGCTCGCAGCACCTCACATCGAAGGCGACATCACTCATATGCTGGTGGGGGCGATCTGGTTCACCAACGCCTTCGTCGCAGGGTTCAACCTGCTGCCGGGGCTCCCGTTGGACGGCGGGTTCCTGGTGGACTCCCTGGTGTGGCGGATCACCGGCAAGCGTGAGAGCGGGCTCATTGCCGCTGGGTGGTGCGGACGGGTCGTGACGGTCCTGGTCGTCCTGTGGTTCCTGGGGCTGCCATTCCTGAACGGCCAGCGACCGGACCTGTTCAGCGCCGTCTGGGCGCTGTTCATCGGTGGCTTCCTGTGGGTGGGCGCCACCAACGCGATCCGCAGCGGACGCGGGAGTCGCCTCATGGCAGGCATCCGGATCGACTCGGTATGGCGCCGCGCGGCGGTCCTGCCTTCACGCGCAAGTGCCGCGCAGGCGATGTCCCTGCGGGCAGACGCACCTGGCGGCACCGTCGTGATCGTTGAGGATGACTGGCGCAACGCGATCGGGCTCCTGGACGACGAGGCACTCGGGGCCATCCCCGAGCCCGCCCTGGGGAGTGTGCTCGTCACCAGCGTGATGCGCCAGCAGCCGGCGGGTTGGGTCGTCGATGCCACCCCGGACCAGTCAATCGTGCAGGTGGTGATGGCCATGCAAAGCCTCGGCATCGGGGCTGTGCCGGTGCGAGGTCCCGACGGGCAGATCAGGGGCATCGTCCTGGCCGGCGATCTCGAGGCTGCCGTGTCACGAGCGACGTCCCGTCGGACCTAGACTTGCCCGCCATGAGCCAGGGCACACCGGAACACAGCGCCACCGGCGCTCACCTGCGACGCGGGCTGTTCGTCGAGGGCGAGCGCGTGCAGCTGACCGATCCCAAGGGCCGAATACACACGATCACCCTTGAGGCCGGCAAGGAGTTCCACACGCACCGCGGGCGCCTGGCCCACAGCGATCTCATCGGCGCGCCGGACGGCTCGACAGCCAAGAACACCGCGAGCGTCGAGTACCTTGCCGTCCGTCCGCTGCTGGCCGACTACGTCCTCTCGATGCCGCGCGGGGCAGCAGTGATCTATCCCAAGGACGCCGGCCAGATCGTCGCGATGGCCGACATCTTCCCCGGGGCTCGCGTGGTGGAGGCGGGCGTCGGCTCGGGCGCTCTGAGTATGTCCCTCCTGCGGGCTGTGGGTGACCTGGGCCACCTCCATTCCTTCGAGCGCCGTGAGGACTTCGCCGACATCGCGCGAGGCAACGTCGAGACCTTCTTCGGCGGCCCGCACCCGGCCTGGCAGGTCACCGTCGGAGACCTGGTCGAGACGATGCCGCTTCTCGTCGAGCCGGGCTCCATCGATCGGGTGGTGCTCGACATGTTGGCCCCGTGGGAGTGTCTCGACGTCGTGGCTGACGCGTTGGCCCCGGGCGGGGTCCTGATCTGTTACGTCGCGACCACGACCCAGCTCTCCCGGGTGGCAGAAGCGTCGCGCGACCATGGGGGATTCACCGAGCCCGCTGCCTGGGAGTCCTTGGTCCGCGGCTGGCACCTGGAGGGGCTCGCGGTCCGGCCCGAGCACCGTATGCACGGGCACACCGGCTTCCTCATCACGACCAGGCGGCTCGCCCCCGGAGTGACTCCGCCGCTGCGCAAACGCCGCCCGGCCAAGGGCTCCAGCGACGAGGCGAGTGAGCCCGTGACGGGCGAATGGTCTCCCGAGGACGTGGGCGAGCATCCCCTGTCCGACAAGAAGATCCGACGCGTTCGCCGATCTTTGTCCGATAGGTCAACCACATAGACATTGTCGGACTAGGGTCGATTGTGTCAGCCACAAATGAAGCTGACAGGCGTCCGCGAGGAGGTTCAGATGATGTCCGAGAACTCGCCGCAGCATGGAGACCAGCTGCCCGACGAACTGACCGACACTGCCGAGGCTGAACGGCAACAGGCTGCACTGTCCAAGGAGGTAGCCGCGCTGCGTCGCCGCCTTGCGGACTCGCCCACGCGCTCGCACGACCTCGAGAACCGCATCGTGCAGCTGGAGACCTCGCTGTCGACCCTGTCGTCCCAGAACGATCGACTCGTCCGGACGCTGAAGGAAGCCCGTGAGCAGATCGTCACCCTCAAGAGCGAGGTCGACAGGCTGGCCCAGCCGCCCGCGGCCTACGGCCTGATCCTCGAGTCGTATGACGACGCGACCGTTGACATCCTCACCGGCGGTCGCAAGATGAGGGTCGCCGTCTCTCCGCTGGTCGATCCGGCCGAGCTGTCAGCCGGGCGCGAGGTCATGCTCAACGAAGCGCTCAATGTCGTGGCCACCTGTGGCTTCGAGCGCATTGGCGAGATCGTCATGCTCAAGGAGCTCCTGGACGACGACCGCGTTCTGGTGGTGGCCCACGCCGACGAAGAGCGCGTCTGTCGCAAGGCCGAGAGCCTCGACGGGAAGCCGATCCGGGTCGGTGACGCCTTGTTGCTCGACACGCGTTCCGGCTTTGTCTACGAGCGGATCCCCAAGGCCGAGGTGCAGGACCTGGTGCTCGAAGAGGTCCCGGACATCGACTACTCCGACATTGGTGGACTCTCCGGTCAGATCGAGGCGATCCGCGACGCTGTCGAGCTGCCCTACCTGCACCCGGACCTGTTCCTCGAACACAAGCTGAAGCCACCCAAGGGAGTCCTGCTCTACGGCCCCCCCGGCTGCGGAAAGACGTTGATCGCCAAGGCTGTTGCGGCCTCGCTGGCCAAGAAGATCGCGGCCAAGGAGGGCAAGCCGGTTGGCAAGTCCTTCTTCCTCAACATCAAGGGTCCCGAGCTGCTCAACAAGTACGTCGGCGAGACCGAGCGCCACATCCGGCTGATCTTCCAGCGTGCCCGCGAGAAGGCCTCGGACGGCACACCCGTGGTCGTCTTCTTCGACGAGATGGACGCGTTGTTCCGGACCCGTGGCTCCGGCATCTCCTCGGATGTCGAGACGACGATCGTCCCGCAGCTGCTTTCTGAGATCGATGGGGTCGAGCGCCTCGAGAACGTCATCGTCATCGGTGCCTCGAACCGCGAGGACATGATCGACCCCGCGATCCTGCGCCCCGGTCGGCTCGACGTGAAGATCAAGATCGAGCGCCCGGACGCCGAGGGGGCCCGCGACATCTTCAGCAAGTACCTCATCGCCGACCTGCCGCTGCACAAGGACGACCTGGCCGAGCACGACGGTTCGCCGGAGCGCACGGTCGCCGCGATGATCGAGGCAGCGGTCGAGCGGATGTACTCAGAGATCGAGGCCAACCGTTTCCTTGAGGTCACCTATGCCAACGGTGACAAGGAGGTCCTCTACTTCAAGGACTTCAACTCAGGCGCGATGATCCAGAACATTGTCGACCGGGCCAAGAAGATGGCGATCAAGGACTTCCTCACGACGGCTCAGAAAGGCATCCGGATCGAGCACCTGCTGGGCTCGTGCGTGGACGAGTTCAAGGAGAACGAGGACCTTCCCAACACGACCAACCCAGACGACTGGGCGCGGATCTCTGGCAAGAAGGGCGAGCGCATCGTCTACATCCGCACCCTGATCACCGGCAAGGACGGCACCGAGCCGGGTCGTTCCATCGACAACGTCGCCAACACGGGCCAGTACCTTTAGCCACCCTCGCTCCTTGCCATGAAACCACCGAATCCGGTGGTGGGAGAGCAGGATTCGGTGGTTTCGGCGCAACAAGCAGGTTTGGCGTTCAGGTCAGACGCAGCTGGAACCATGTCGTGCTGACGTAGCGCCCGAACTTGAAACCGACCTTGCTCATGTGCTGATCTTGCTCATGTCCGCCGTGGCCTGGGCCTTGAGCCCCCGGCGGGACATAAGCATCGCCAGCGCACGCCAGCCCAACAGCATCGCGCCCAGGAAGAGGGTGGCCACCACGATGAACGAGAACGCTGTGCCGGCGTGGGTCAGACCGCGCAACGCCATGCCGATGGTCACCGTGCAGAGCCAGACGGGTATGCCGGCGCGCACCTTCAGGGGCGCGCGGCGCAAGGCGAGCAGGGAGATCAGCCAGCCGGCCGCCATACCAGCCAGGAACGGCCATGCGGTTGTCAGGACGCTGAGCAGGGCGCCGGTCTCGGCGTGGCTGCGCCGACCGATGGCGGCGAAGATGCAGATGAGGGCGGTGTCGTAGGCCAGACCCAAAGCGATGCGCACGGGGCCGACCCTAAC
>PKWT01000395.1 GCA_003132125.1 Micrococcales bacterium
GCGTTTGGCCGGAAGACGGCCCGGTATGCGGGATGGCTGGGCGCGTCTGCCGCGTTTGGCCGGAAGCCGTCCCCTGGGCCCGCGGGTTGGCGGACGCTGGGCGGCGGAGCGCGCGTCCGTCGCATACTGACTGACGTGGAGACAGCGTTGACGACGGCGCCGGAGCGGGCGGCATATGAGCGGCTGGTGGACCTGCTCCGCGGCGGGAACGTCACCGTCCTCAGCGGCGCCGGCCTGTCCACCGAGTCGGGCATCCCGGACTACCGGGGGTCGGACGGCAAGCGTCGGGTGACGCCCATGACGTATGGCGAGTTCGTTGCCTCGCCGGCGAATCGGCAGCGTTACTGGGCGCGCAGCTTCGTCGGATGGCGACGGTTTGCCGGGGCCGGACCCAACGACGGGCATCGCGCGGTCGCGGATTGTCAACGCCTGGGCCTGGTCCGGGCGATCATGACGCAGAACGTCGACGGCTTGCACCAGGTCGCCGGCGCGCGCGATGTCCTCGAGCTGCACGGCAATCTCGATCGGGCCCGGTGCCGCAACTGCGGCGAGACGACCGGGAGACACGAGCTCGATGGTCGGCTGCGTGAGGCCAACCCACACTTCGAGGAGAGCGCAGGGGTGGACGCGGGGGAGACTCGACCCGATGGCGACGTGGTCCTGTCCGAAGAAGCGGTCGCGGGATTTCACCCGCCGCGGTGTCTGGTCTGCGAGTCGGACCTGCTCAAACCCGATGTCGTCTTCTTCGGCGAGTCGGTGCCCAAACCGCTTGTCGAGCAAGGCTTTTCGCACGTCGAAGGGTCCGCAGGTCTGGTGGTGCTGGGCTCGTCGTTGAAGGTGATGAGCGGGTATCGGTTCGTGCGGCGGGCGGCGGCGATCGGCATACCGGTGGCGATCGTGACGCGTGGGCCGAGCCGGGGCGACCAACAGGCGACGATCCGGCTCGACGCGCCGCTGGGGGTCACGTTGAGCCGGATCGTGGTTGACCTGAAGGGTTGACGGAAGCAGCCCCTTGCTCAGTTCAAANNGGTTTGAACTGAGCAAAGCGGTTTGAACTGAGCAAAGGGCCGTCCGGAAGCGCCCGGGATCAGACCTTGCGCAGGACCGCGGTGACCTTGCCGAGGATGGTGGCGAAATCGCCGTCGATGGGAGTGAACGTCTCGTTGTGCGGCATGAGCCAGACGTGGCCGTCCGTGCGCTTGAACGTCTTGACGGTTGCCTCGTTGTCGAGCATTGCCGCGACGATGTCGCCGTTGTCAGCGGTCGGCTGCTGGCGCACGACGACCCAGTCGCCGTCGCAGATGGCCGCGTCGATCATCGAGTCGCCGACGACCTTGAGCAGGAAGAGCTCGCCCTCACCGACGATCTGGCGAGGCAGCGCGAACACGTCGTCCACGACCTCCTCGGCGGTGATCGGGACACCGGCGGCGATCTGGCCCAGGACAGGGACGTAGGCGGGGGTCGGGCGGGCGTCTCCGATGCCGGTCTCGTCGATCGCGTCGTCGTGGGGATGGTCGTGGGACTGGCGGTAGCCGCGCGCGTCCATGGCGCTGTCGGGGGAGAGGACCTCGATGGCCCGGGGCCGGTTGGGGTCCTTGCGCAGGTAGCCCTTGCGCTCGAGCGCCGAGACCTGGTGGGAGACGCTGCTGGGGCTCGCCAGCCCGACCGCCTCGCCGATCTCGCGCAGGCTCGGCGGGTAACCCCTGCGGTCCACGGAGTTGCGGATCACCTCGAGCACGCGACGTTGGCGCGTGGTCAGCCCGTCGCCGGGATCGCGGTCGGGCAGCTCGTGGATCTTAGCCATGGTGACGCCCCTCTGATCGTGCCGCGGGGCGCCCGTTGTCAGAGGTGCCTGTTTGGCTGTTCGACATGCAGTCAGCGTACGCAGATCGGACACAGGTTTCAAACACCTGTTCGACCCGTGTCTCGACTTTGTCGGCCGTGCGTGCTACAAATCGTACAAGCGTTCTATCGGACACATGTTCGGTCGGCACGCGGATTCGGAACAGCAGGATTCGCACCACGATGGAGGATGCCATGTCAGCTGCAGTCGCCTGGGGGCTCGACCCCACACCTGGCCGTATGCCGTCACGCACCGCCCGCCCGCAGCTGCGCCTGGTCGGGCCGGGCGAGCGCGCAGTGGTGCCGACGACGCGGCTCACCCGTCGCGGTCGCCTGTTCATCACGCTCGTGGTCTCGGCCGCGGCAATGACCTTGGCCGTTGTGCTCGCGAGCTCAGTCAGCGCAGCAGGTCCCCAGATCGACCACGCCACAACGGTTTTCGCCGGCCAGACCCTCTCCGAGGTGGCCGCCGCACAGCTGCCCAGCCTGCCGATCAGCGAGGCCGTCGCCCAGATCCAGCTCGCCAACGACCTGAACACCTCTCAGGTGCACGCGGGTCAGCAGCTGCTGATTCCGTCGTCGCACTGACCCCCGAGGCCAAGACTCCCCGAGCCAGTCGTCTGCGGGCTGGGCGTTCAGGCGGGGCGGGCGCGGTCGTTTCTTCCCGGCCGCAGACCCACCGATAGCTGGTTTGTTACATCGTTAGCGGGCGAAAATTGAGTAACGGTGAAACAAACCGGCTAACGGGTTGAGATCAGCCCGCGGATGGTCAGCGCGCGGATGGTCAGCGCGTGACGAGGCGTGCGTTTGCCGTCTTGACGGTCAGCGGTTGGAGACTGCCGGCGACGGTGACGCTGTCCGGGATGGGGAGCCACGCGCCGCCAGCGATGCTGAACTCGCCGCCGTAGGTGATGTCGATGTGCGTGTTGTAGGTGCCGGCCTTGGGGTACGCGTGGGTGATGTCGCCGTCCGGATAGGCGCCGCCCGCGGACGGGGTCGGGCCGAAACTGGTGCCGTCGCCAAAGACGTATCTATAGGCCTGCACCGTGGGGCGGATCCGGACCGGGGTGCCGAGCAGGGTGACGGTGTCGATCTCACCGGGCTGGAACCCGGCGGTCGGCCAGTTCACCTCGAAGTACGTGGCCAGCGTGACGAGGGTGGCGTTGCCTTCTGGCTGGATGTGCGCCGTCGGCTTGGCCCAGGGGGTGTTGTGGAACGCGGCCAGGATCTGGCCGAGGCCGAG
>PKWT01000088.1 GCA_003132125.1 Micrococcales bacterium
TGGACGCCATCATGACGCCGTACGAGTAGGCCTTGTCCTTGTGCACGATCGAGCTGAAGGCATCGACAGCCTCGCCCTGAAGAAGAATGTCCACCTTGACAAGGTCGGCCGTCTGCTCGCCGTCAGGTTCGTAGTCGAGAGACGCGTATCCGCGGGTCTTGGACTTCAGCTGGTCGAAGAAGTCGAAGACGATCTCGGCCAGCGGGAGGGTGTAGCGCATCTCGACGCGCTCCTCGGAGAGGTAGTCCATGCCGCGCAACGTGCCGCGGCGGGTCTGACACAGCTCCATCACGGATCCGATGAACTCGCTGGGGCAGAGGATCGTCGCACGCACGACCGGCTCGCTGATGTCGCCGATCTTGCCGTCCGGGAACTCGCTGGGGTTGGTCACGGTGATGACCTTGCCGTCGTCGAGCTTGACCTCGTAGACCACGTTGGGCAGCGTCGAGATCAGGTCGAGGTCGAACTCACGCTCGAGCCGCTCGCGGACGATCTCGAGGTGCAGCATGCCGAGGAACCCGACCCGGAAGCCGAAACCGAGCGCGGCTGACGTCTCGGGCTCGTAGACCAGCGCGGCATCGTTGAGCTTGAGCCGGTCCAGGGCATCGCGCAGGTCGGGGTAGTCCGAGCCGTCGATGGGGTAGAGACCCGAGAACACCATCGGCTTGGGGTCTCGGTAGCCGCCGAGGTCGACGGTGGCCGGCTTGGACGCGTTGGTCACCGTGTCGCCGACGCGCGACTGACGCACGTCCTTCACCCCGGTGATGAGGTAACCCACCTCGCCCACGCCAAGCCCCTTGGAGACCACCGGCTCGGGAGAGATCACGCCGATCTCGAGCAGCTCGTGAGTTGCCTTGGTCGACATCATGAGGATCTTCTCGCGCGGGTTGAGGTTGCCGTCCACCACGCGCACATAGGTCACCACACCGCGATACGTGTCATAGACCGAGTCGAAGATCATCGCCCTCGCCGGAGCGTTGGGGTCGCCGACCGGCGCCGGCAGGTCGCGGACGATCTTGTTCAGGAGCGGCTCGACGCCGTCGCCGGTCTTGCCCGAGACGCGTAAGCACTCCTCGGGCTGGCAGCCGATCAGACCCGCGAGCTCCTCGGCATACTTCTCCGGCTGGGCTGCGGGCAGGTCGATCTTGTTCAGCACCGGGATGATGTGGAGGTTCTTCTCCATCGCGAGATAGAGGTTCGCCAGGGTCTGGGCCTCGATGCCCTGGGCGGCGTCCACGAGCAGGACTGCCCCCTCGCAGGCGGCCAGCGATCGGGATACCTCGTAGGTGAAGTCCACGTGGCCCGGCGTGTCGATCATGTTCAGGCAGTAGGTGACGTCGTCGACCTCCCACGGCATACGCACGGCCTGGGACTTGATGGTGATGCCACGCTCGCGTTCGATGTCCATGCGGTCGAGGTACTGCGCGCGCATCGCACGCGGGTCCACGATCCCGGTGATCTGCAGCATACGGTCGGCCAGAGTCGACTTGCCGTGGTCGATGTGGGCAATAATGGCGAAGTTTCTGAGGAAGCGAGGGTCCATGGGGAGCCTGGAGAGAAGGCATTTTGCGCCGTGCTGCGCGCGCTGCCTCCATGGCATAGCTTATCATCGGCATAGTGCCCCTTGCGGCCTCAAGGCAACCGGCAACTGCATACTTCATGAGCAATTTCTGGATTCAGTACCGATTTCCCTGCTGCGCCTTGCTGGCCCTCTTGATGGCCGGCTGCACTCCCTCCACCCCCACCAGCACCCAGGCGGGTNNTTGCCGTGGTCGATGTGGGCGATGATGCAGAAGTTGCGGATGAGGTCGGGCGGCGTCGCGTGCGGCTGGAGGGCGGTACGGGCCATGGGTGACACGGGCGAACTACCTCAGGATTCTGGACACATTAGATTCTGGACACATCTGGTCGAACACGATGGGGCGGCCTCGAACACGATGGGGCGGCGATGAATGCGGGCCTTGCTCCATCCTCCCACGACAGCGGCCTGCACACGGACGAACCGCCCCGGGGCCTCAACGCTCTCCGGACTGCAGAGCGGCCGGCTCCGAGCGGGACAGCACGCCCGCCAGCGCCACGAGGGCCACGCTCAGAACCAGGGGGAGGACCATAGCGTGACGGATGCCGACCTGCCTGATCAGCGCGCCGATGATCGCCGGGCCGATAAGGAAGGCGCCGTAGCCGAACGTCACGACGACCGCGAGCATCCGCCCCCCTCCTGCGTGGCCGGCGGCCGCATAGACCTGCGGAGCGATCATGCCGACGCCGAGGCCCACCATGGCCCAGCCCACCAGCAGGACGGGCAGCGACTGGCCGACGATCGCCACGAGGTAGCCGATGGATGCCACCAGCCCGCCGAGGCGCACGACGTTCGCGCGACCGAATGCCGCGACCGCCCGATCGCCGAACAACCTGATCAGGACCATGAACGCGCTGACCGCCACCAGGCCCAGCGCCCCTGTCGATGGCTCGACCCGAGCCACATCGGTGACGTGGACGGATGACCAGTCGACGGCGGTGCCCTCAGCCAGACCGAAGCTGAACGCCATTGCCCCGAGCAACACCGCGAACGCCGGCACTCGCGGACCGACGTCGGGTCGTTCGACAGTCCTGATGCCCGGAGTCAACGGCACCCACCGCGAGATCCCCACGCAGGCGACCACCGAGACCGTGCTGAGCGTGACGAGGGCGGGAGTGATGACCGCGGCGCCCCCGCCAGCCAGCCGGGCGATGAGGACGACCGCCGACGCACCGGCCAGGTTTCCCATGCTGAAGCCGGCATGCAGCCTGCTCATCACCGGCTTCACCCGAGCTTGCTCCACCCGGACGCCAAGGGCATTCATCGAGACATCCATGGCTCCGTTGCCCAGCCCGGCCAACGCGGCGGCCGCGGCGGCGAGCGGAAGGCTCCGAGCGAAGGCCAGGGCCGCGACCCCCGCGATCAACACCGCGGACGCCGGCAGCACGACACTCCTGGCACCGCGGCTGTCGGCCAGGCGCCCTCCGATCTGCATGGAAACCAGAGCCCCTGCAGCCAGCGAGACCAGTACTACCGCCAGCCCACCCGCATCGACGCCCAACCGCTCGCGCAGAGCCGGCAACGTCGCGCCGAAGCCGCCGACGAGAGTGCCGTTCACCGCGAAAAGGCCGGCCACCGCCCACAGAGATCTATCATCAGCCAGGTCAGGCATGACGCGCCTGCCGCCGTCCGACGAGCACCGAGACCGCGGTGATGCCGAGGCCCGCAACCGCGAGGACGGCGCCCACCCGACTCGGCCACTCATAGCCATACCCCGCGTCCAGGACGATACTGCCCAGCCATGCGCCCAGAGCGTTGGCCATGTTGAGCGTGGAGTGGTTGAGCGCGGCAGCCAGCGACTGGCCCTCATGGGCGACGTCCATCAGCCTGGTCTGCAGCATCGGCACCAGGATGGTGGGCACCATCCCCAGCAGAAACACCGCGAGGACCGCGGTCACCTTGTTGTGCGCGGCGAAGCCGAACAGCATCAGGATCACCGCGATGGCCGCCAGACAGAAGAAGATCCCCCGCATGAGGCCGTATGCCGCGACGCGTCCCGACAGAAACGCCCCTGTCGTCATTCCGATCCCGTAGATCGCGAGGATCAAGGGGACCGCCGCCGGCGCATAGCCGGTGAGCTCGGTCATCGTGGGCGCGATGTAGGAGTACGTCGCGAACATGCCGCCGAACCCCACCGTTCCGATGAGCAGGGCGAGCCAGACCTGAAGTCGTTTGAGCGAACGCAGCTCGGCTCGCATGGAGGCATCGCCTTCAGCAGGCTGGTGCGGCACCCAGGCCACGATGGCAGCCACCGTGACCAGGGCAATGACGCCGACCAACGCGTAGGGCCACTGCCAGCCGAAGTGCTGACCCACCCACGTGGTCAAGGGCACCCCGACGATATTGGCCACGGTCAGCCCGGCGAGCATCATGGAGACCGCCCACGTGCGCCGATGCCTCGGCACCAGCGAAGCGGCTACCACGGCGCCGATGCCGAAGAACGCCCCGTGCGGCAGACCGGAGAGGAACCGCGCGAGCATCAGGAGCGGATAGCTGTCCACCATCGAGGAGACGATGTTTCCGGCAGCGAAGGCGACCATGAGCCAGACCAGGACAGACTTTCGTGACAGCCGTGCGGCCAGTGTCGCGATCAGTGGAGCACCGACGACGACGCCGAGGGCGTAGGCCGACACGACGTGACCGGCTGTGGGGATCGTGATACCGACGCCGCTGGCTATCTGCGGGAGCAGGCCCATGGTGACGAATTCAGTCGTGCCAATGGCGAAACCACCGATCGCGAGCGCAAAGATCGCGAGGTTGACGTGTCTGCAGGATGCCGTGGGCTCGACGTCGACAAGGTCGGCGTCGTGCACGATCGCGGCTTCTGTCACTGATCAATGTTCCCAGCCGCGCACCGATACTCGAAATCGATCTCAGCAACGCAGTCTCATCAGCGCAATGCTGTTGGTCGCAGCCGAATTCGTTTGCCCAGGTCTTCCTCGACTCACTGGCCACCCACCGCGGCTGGCGCTGATCAGTCGAGCGAGAATGTCCGTCCGGCGCGCGCCCTCTCCTTGGTCTCCTCCAAGAGCTCGTCAGCGGCCAGGATCGACTGCAGCAGCTCCGGCTCGAGGGTGAGCGCACGGAAGACCTGGGCGACCGTGACACCGTGCGCCGGACGGTGGATCACGGCGACCTGATCGCCGGCGCGGACCAGCCCGGGGCTGACCACGCTCAGGTAGGTGCCCGGCATCGCAGCACGGGCAAACGTCCGCAGCCATCCGCTCTCGGCCATCCAGGCCCTGAACGTGCCACACGGTATGCGCGGGACGGTCACCACCAGCTCGAGCTCGTCCCCGACCCGCCAGCGCTCGCCGATCACCGCTCCGTTGATATCAACCCCGGTCGTGGTGAGGTTCTCGCCGAATACGCCGCCCGCAAGGGTCCGCCCCAGAACGGACTCCCAATGGTCGAGATCCTCCCGCGCGTAGGCATACACGGCCTGGTCGTCGCCCCCGTGGTTCAGGCGGTCGCCGACCATGTCGCCGACCAGCCCACTGCCCAGTCCGTCACGTTGGGTCCCGGGCGCTCGCACGAGGACAGGCTCGGACGTCGGGGCCTTGTCGATGCCGGTAGTCGGTTCCCCTCTCTTGTGCGGATTGGCCAGGACCCGGGCGAGGTTCACGGAGAGCACTTGGCCGGGGACGTCGATGCTCATGGGGACGAGGCTAGCTCGCGCAAGGTTCGTGGCTATGGTTTCGGACATGGCGAACCAGAGTCTGCGATCACGACTCGCAGGAATCATCGGTCGAGCCATCCGCCGCAGCGGTCCCCGAGCGCACGCCCCATCGCGGGCGCACGCTCCGTTGCGAGCACGCGCATCGTCGCCAGGACAGGCGAGGGGCACGGCATACCCGGGTGACTTCCTGGGGATCCCCGAGATCACCTATGCGCCCAACCCGGGGAACGGCAACGTGGCCGACCCCGGCGAGATCGTCTGGACCTGGGTGCCGTTCGAGGAGGACCACAGTCAGGGCAAGGACCGCCCGGTGCTGGTGATCGGGCACGACGGACCCTGGCTGTTGGCCCTGCCGTTGACCAGCAAGGACCATGACCACGACGCCGAACAGGAAGCGCGGGCAGGTCACCGATGGATGGATGTCGGGTCGGGCGCTTGGGACGACAGTGGCCGCGCGAGTGAGGTCCGGGTCGACCGGATCGTGCGCGTCGACCCTGATCGAGTCCGCCGTGAGGGAGCGGTCCTTGACGAACGTCGGTTCACCAAGGTGGCCAGAGCAGTGAGAGGCCCAGACTGACCAACCCCACAACGACTCCCCCGGGCAACGTCGCGTCCACACAGCTTCGACCCGGGACAACGTCGACCCGGGACAACGTCGAAGGCCGGCTCCCCGAGGGAAACCGGCCTTCGTCGCGTGGAGCTGAGGGGACTCGAACCCCTGACCCCCTCCATGCCATGGAGGTGCGCTACCAGCTGCGCCACAGCCCCTCACGATTGCTCGTGCGGTGCCCCAGTGGTCGGGACCGTGGGAGAGTTTATCGGCCACCCCCCGTCATTCACCAAATCGGGAAGCTCACAAGGGTTTTGGGCCGACGTTCCATGCCGCGATCCGCCACCCGCCGGCATATTCGCGCAGCTCGGCCCAGTGGCAGTTGCGCAGCCCGCCGATGGACTGCCAGGCCAGGTGTTGGTCCAGGTCAACCAGCGAAGCGACGATCGCTCGCCCCGAGACTCCGTGCGTGGCGATGACGGCGCACTCCCCCGGTGCCAGGCTCGGCAGCATCTCGTCGATGGCCGCCCGTGCGCGCTCGGCCACCTGAGCAAGACTCTCGCCGTCGATCCCCCGTTGGATGTCCTCACCGGCCATGAGTGCAGCCTGCTCCTCGGGGAACTGCTCAGCGACATCCCCGGCGGTCATACCCTGCCACTGGCCGGCGTGGATCTCGCGCAGCCGCTCGTCAAAGCGCACCTGAAGACCCACCAGCGATGCGAGAGCTCGCGCCGTGTCAGCTGCCCGTTCGAGGTCGCTGCTGACGATCATCACCGGGCTGTATGCCGCCAGAGCGACCGCTGCGACCTTCGCCTGTTCCCGGCCTGTAGCGGACAACGCCGTGTCGAGCTGCCCCTGCCAGATGCCGCCGGCGTTGTGATCGGTCTCGCCGTGACGCCAGACGATCAGCCTCCGTCCGGCCTTGGTGGTCGAGGTCGAGGAGTTCGTGGTGGCTGGCATGTCAGACCGCGAGGTCGATGGCCGGGCAGTCCTTCCACAAGCGCTCAAGCTGGTAGTACGTCCGCTCCTCTTCGTGCTGGACGTGGACGACGATGTCAGAGAAGTCGATCAGCACCCAGCGCCCGTTGCGTTCGCCTTCCCTGCGCACCGGCTTGGCGCCGAGCTCGCGCAGCTTGTCCTCGATGTTGTCGACGATCGCACTGACCTGGCGGTCGTTGGGAGCCGACGCCAGAACGAAGATGTCGGTGAGTGCCAGCTGCTCACTGACGTCCAGAGCGACGATCTTGCTGGCCAGCTTGTCCTCGGCGGCTGCGGCTGCAGCTCTGGCGAGATCAATGGCGTGTTGCGTGGCGGCCACGCGGTCCTCCTGATGGTTGGTCGTGCATGCATGTGGTCAGTCTTGCTGTGGTCGTGCCTGTCATTGGTCCTGCTCAGCTCGTGGGAGCGGGCACGGCCGGTGCTGGCCGATAGAGCTTGTGCTTGGCGATGTACTGCACGACTCCGTCAGGCACGAGGTACCAGACCGGTTCGCCCACGGCGACCCGTGAGCGACAGTCGGTCGAGCTGATGGCCATGGCAGGGACTTCCTGCAGCGTCACCCGGTCCGCCGGGAGGCCGATGTCGCTCAGGACATGCCCTGGCCGCGTCACGCCCACGAAGTGGGCAAGGTCCCACAGCTCGTCCACGTCCTTCCACGACAGGATCTGGGCCAACGCATCGGCGCCGGTGATGAAGAACAGCTCCGCGTCCGGGCGCTGGGTGTGCAGGTCGCGCAAGGTGTCGATCGTGTAGGTCGGACCGGTCCGTTCGATGTCGACGCGGCTGACCGTGAAGCGAGGGTTTGACGCGGTGGCGATGACCGTCATCAGGTAGCGGTGCTCGGCCTCGGACACGCTGGCCGAGCCCTTCTGCCACGGCTCACCGGTCGGGGCGAACACCACCTCATCGAGGTCGAACAGAGCCTGGACCTCGCTGGCGGCCACGAGGTGTCCATGATGGATGGGATCGAACGTCCCACCCATGACGCCGACGCGCGTGGTCAGGTGTGCGCGCCAGGATCGGGCTTGTCGTACTTGGCGGCGGTGTTACGGAAGGACCACAGCACCCCCAGGAGCACGAGGAAGCATCCGAAGGCGATGACGCCGAAGGCCCACGGCGGCATCGGCAGCTCGCGCACGACGGTCTCTGCGGTGGCCAGCGTGGCGACTGTGGACGTGAACAACATGAGCACAGCCTAGCCGGTGGACGGACTCCAGTGTTCGGTGTCGAATCTGGTCACCGACGGATCTGGCTCAGAGGCGGATCTGACCGTCGCCCTCGACGACCCACTTGGTCGTGGTCAGCTCGGCCAGGCCCATCGGCCCTCGGGCGTGGAGCTTCTGGGTGGAGATGCCGATCTCGGCCCCGAACCCGAACTCGCCGCCGTCGGTGAACCGCGTCGACGCGTTGACCATGACAGCCGCCGCATCCACCTCAGCCGTCCAGCGACGCGCCGCCGCGCGGTCCTCGGTGACGATGGCCTCGGTGTGGCCCGTGCCGTACTGCTGGACGTGCGCCAGCGCCTGGTCGAGCGAGTCGACGATTCGCGCGCTGATGTCCAGTGAGAGGTATTCGCGGGCGAAGTCCTCGTCGGTGGCCAGGCTGTATGCCGCGCCAGCCTCACGGGCGAACGACTCGATCTCGGCATCGCCGTGGACGGTGACCCCGGCCCAACCCAGCTGCGCCAACACCTTGGGCAGGAAGTCCGGGGCGATGCTGCGATGGACGAGCAAGGACTCAGCCGCGTTGCAGACGCCGACCCGATGCGTCTTTGAGTTGACCACGATGGCCAGCGCCTTGTAGAGATCCGCAGCAGCATCGACGTAGACGTGGCAGTTGCCGACACCGGTCTCGATGACGGGCACGGTCGACTCACGCACCACGGTCTGGATCAGGTCGGCGCCACCGCGCGGGATAAGCACATCGATCAGGCCGCGTGCCGTCATCAGCGCGCGGACCGCGTCGCGGCCACCCTCGTCCAGCAGTGTGACCGCGTCGGGCGGCAGACCTTTGGCCTCCAACGCAGCGCGCAGCACCTTCACGAGAACGCGGTTGCTGGCAGCTGCCGCTGAGCCTCCGCGCAACACCACTGCGTTGCCGCTCTTGAGCGCCAGGCCGGCCGCGTCGACGGTCACGTTCGGGCGAGCCTCGTAGATCATGGCGACGACACCCATGGGCACGCGCAGCTGTCGGATCTGCAGACCGTTGGCCAGCGTCGACCCTCGCACGATCTCGCCGACCGGGTCCGGCAGCGCCGCGATGTCGCGCAGAGCCTGTGCGACGGACTGCACCCGAGGCCCGTCCAGCCGCAGCCGGTCGAGCAGTCCTTCGGCAAGACCCTCGGCCCGTCCCCGTGCGATGTCCTCAACGTTGGCCGCGATGATCTCTGCGGACGCCGAGTCAAGGGCATCGGCCATGCCCAGGAGCGCCTGATCCTTGTCGGCGCGCGTCAACAGCCCGAGCCGGCGCGAGGCCAGGCGTGCCGCGCCGGCCAGGGCGGCGACGTGCGCGGTGATCTCGGGATCGATCGAATCAGCCATGGGACGAGACTAAGCCGTGACGAGTCGAAGCCGTCAGAGCAGGACGAGGTCGTCGCGATGCACGACCTCACGCTCGAAGGACGGCCCGAGCTCGCGGGCCAGGTCATGCGTGGTGCGGCCCAGCAGCTCCGGCAGCTCGGTGGAGTCGTAGTTGACCAGGCCCCGGGCGACCGCATGGCCGGACGAGTTGCACAGGTCGACCGGATCGCCGTCACCGAACCGGCCCTCGACCTTGAGGATCCCGGCCGGCAACAGCGACTTGCGTCGCTCAACCACGGCTGCCACCGCTCCGTCGTCCAGGATCAGCCGGCCACGGGCCGTGGTGGCGTGGGCCAGCCAGAGCAGCCGGCTGGCCCTGCGGGATCCGGTCGGCAGGAACAAGGTGCCGATGTCATCGCCGGCCATGGCCGCAGCGACCTGGTCGGTCGAGGTCAGGATGGCGGTGATGCCCGCCGCGGTGGCGATGCCGGCAGCCTCGACCTTGGTGGCCATCCCGCCGCTGCCGACGCCCGATCCCGAGCCCCCGATCCTGACGTTCGTCAGATCAACCGCACCGCGTACCAACGGAATTCGCGAGCTACCCTTCCGGGAAGGCGGGCCGTCATACAGGGCATCGACGTCTGAGAGCAGGATCAGCGCATCCGCGTGCACCAGATGCGCCACCAGTGCAGCCAGGCGGTCGTTGTCGCCGAAACGGATCTCGTGGGTCGCGACCGTGTCGTTCTCGTTGACCACGGGAACGACGCCAAGGTCGAGCAGTCGGTCCAGGGTGCGCCGGGCGTTGGCATAGTGAGAGCGGCGCGTGACGTCCTCAGCGGTGAGCAGCACCTGGCCGACGGTGAGGTCATGCTTCGCGAACGCGAGGCTGTATGCCGCGACGAGAGCCCCCTGACCAACGCTGGCCGCCGCCTGCTGGGTGGCCAGATCTCGCGGGCGCCGGGGCAAGCCGAGCGGTGTCATGCCTGCTGCGATGGCGCCCGAGGACACCAGGACGATCTGCGTTCCCTGCCGGCGGCGGGCGGCGATCACGTCGACCAGCGCGCCGAGCCGGGCCTGGTCCAGCGCGCCCTCGTCGGTGGTCAGCGAGCTGGAGCCAACCTTGACGACGAGGCGCCGGGCGGCGCGCAGGTCGGCGTGACGGGGCGTGGGCACACGCGCAGTCTATTGAAACCGGGTCAGCTGCCCGCTTCTGTCTCATCGTCGGAGTCGGACGAGGTGCCGTCGTCGTCGGCCGAGGTGCCTGCGGTGGCCCAGTGCCCGGCCTTGCGGTCAGCCTGGAGCTCGGCGCGGGCAGCGCTCTTGGCCTCCCGGCGCTCGGCGTAGGTGGCCCGCTTTTCTTCGCGGGTGGGGCGGTGCAGGTTGTCCAGACGCACATCGCTGCCCCGGGGACCGGAGAGCAGCTCGGCGCCGGCAGCCATCGTCGGCTCCCAGTCGAAGACCACCGCGTTGTCCGGTGAGCCGATGACCACGGTGGCGCCGGCCACGGCACCTGCCTTGAAGAGAGCCGCCTCGACCCCGGCGCGGGCGAGCCGGTCGGCCAGGTAACCCACAGCCTCGTCGTTGGAGAAGTCGGTCTGGTCGACCCAACGCCTGGGACGGTCGCCGATCACCCGGTAGATCTCGCCGTCCGGGGTGTTCTCGCGCTTGATCTCGAAGCCGCTGTCGTCCACAGCCTTGGGACGCAGGACGACGCGCGGGATCTCGATCTCGCCGATCGCCTCTCGCGCCTCGGTGACATGCCGAGCCATCGCAAAGGTGAGCTCCTTGAGGCCGGTGCGGGCCACCGCGGAGATGATGTAGACCTCGAGGCCCCGGGCCTCCAGCTCAGGCTTGACCATCTCGGCGAGCTCACGAGCCTCGGTCACGTCTGCCTTGTTCAGCACAACGATGCGGGTGCGTTCTGCCAGCGGGCGGCCGCCCAGGGACTCGTCGGCGACGTACTGCGCAAGCTCCTGCTCGATGACGTCGAAGTCACTCATCGGATCGCGGTCCGCCTCGAGCGTCGCGCAGTCGACGACGTGCACCAGGACCGAACAACGTTCGACGTGCCGCAGGAACTCCAGGCCCAGGCCCTTACCCTCGCTCGCACCCGGGATCAGACCCGGCACATCGGCCACGGTGAACCGCTGCTCGCCGGCCATCACCACGCCGAGGTTCGGAACCAGCGTGGTGAACGGGTAGTCGGCGATCTTGGGCCGAGCCGCGCTCAGGACCGCGACCAAGCTGGATTTGCCTGCCGATGGGTAGCCGATGAGCGCAACGTCGGCAAGGGACTTGAGCTCCAGGACGACGTCGAGCGTGTCGCCGATGTCGCCGAACAAGGCGAATCCGGGAGCCTTGCGAGCCCGCGAGGCCAGTGCATTGTTGCCCAGGCCCCCACGACCGCCGCGGGCAACGACATAGGTCTGTCCCAGGGCCACGAGGTCGACGATGACCTGGCCGTCGACGCCCTTGACCACGGTGCCGGCCGGAACCGGAAGGATCAGGTCGCCGCCGTCGGCGCCGTTGCACTCGTCACCGCCACCGGGCTGACCGTTCTTGGCCTTGCGGTGTGGGCTGTGGTGGTAGTCCAGCAGGGTGGTCGACTGCTGGTCGACAGACAGGATGATGCTGCCCCCACGGCCGCCGTTTCCGCCGTCAGGCCCGCCGAGCGGCTTGAACTTCGCCTTGCGCACCGACGCGATGCCTGACCCACCGTCGCCCGCGGACAGGTGGAGGACGACGCGGTCAACGAAGTTCGTCATGGTCCCTGTCTCCTTCCGCGGCTGCGTGGGCCGATCAGTGGTGAGGTCGTGCCAAAGCGCGAGGGGGTGGGCCGTCTGGCCCACCCCCTCGCAACGAGGTATACGGCTCGCGCGGTTGCGTCGCGCGAGGTTCGTGCAGCGGCTGGTGTCAGACCGATTCGGTGACGACAGCCTGCTCGGNNAGCCTGCTCGGTGACGACAGCCGGCTCGATGATGTTGACCGTCTTGCGGCCACGCTTCATGCCGAACTTCACCGCGCCTGCGACCAGCGCAAAGAGCGTGTCGTCCTTGCCGCGTCCCACACCGTCGCCGGGGTGGAAGTGCGTGCCTCGCTGGCGAACGATGATCTCGCCGGCGTTGACGGCCTGGCCGCCAAATCGCTTGACGCCAAGGAATTGGGAGTTCGAGTCGCGCCCGTTGCGCGTCGAAGATGCACCCTTTTTGTGTGCCATGTCAGTGCCTGCCTTAGGTTCTGGGGCTTGTCAGATTCGGGAACGACCGATGAAGGAGGCTCAGGCCTCGATCGCGGTGACCTTGATCTGGGTCGAGTGCTGGCGGTGACCCTGACGCTTGCGGTAGCCGGTCTTGTTCTTGAACTTCATGATGGTGATCTTGGGGCCCTTGGTGGGCTTGACCACCTCCGCGGTGACCTTGACCTTGGCGAGCTTGCTCGCGTCGCTGGTCACCGTGGATCCATCGACCAGCAGGAGCGGGATGAGGTTGATGCTGTCGCCAGCCTCACCTTTCACCTTGTCGATGATGAGGACGTCGCCGACGGAAACCTTCTCCTGACGGCCGCCTGCGCGAACGATCGCGTACACGTTGAGACTCACTCTCTTAAATCGGGGGTCGGTGGCCACTAGGAACCGGCACATGGTCTCCGAGGAGACATGAGCACGGTGGGCGCACCGAAGGATCAGACTACTTGCTCCAGCGCCTATGAACCAAACTCGCCAACCCGCGGGGGTCCAGCAGGCGCCACCACGCGTGCGCGCTTCCGTCGTCCGCGTGCCGCAGGCGCGGGCACCTCGGGCACNNAGGTCTCTGTTGGCTCGGTCACCGGCTGAACAGCCACCGGCTCGACGTGGTCGCTGACGGGCTCGACATCGGTGCCCACCGAGACGGCAGGCGACTTGGCCGAACGTGACGCGCGTCGCCGTGACTTGGGTGCCTTCGCCGGAGCGGGCACCTCAGCCTCGGCAGCGACATCGTGGCGCAGGTCCGCCGGCGGCTCGCTCTCGAGCACGAAGGGCGTTTCCGCGGCCTCGGATGCTGATGCTTCTTCGGCGGAGGCCGCCTGCATGGGGGCGTGTGCCGCAGCAGCATGTGCTGCAGCCGCGATCTGGGCCGGCGTGGGTCCACCGTGGGTCACCTTGGGTTCGGGGGCGACCACCACGTCGGTATCGCGTCCGCTCCCGCGGGTACGACGTCCGCGGGTGCCGCGGCCGCCGCCTGAGTCGCCTCCGGCGCTCTTGCCACCGCCACCGCCACCACCACTGGCGCCATCGTCCTCGGCAGGTCGGTCGATCGGGTCGGCGCTGACGATGATGCCGCGGCCGTTGCAGTGCTCACAGTTCTCGGAAAAGACCTCGATCAGGCCGGCGCCGACACGCTTGCGGGTCATCTGGATCAGACCCAGCGAGGTCACCTCGGAGACCTGGTGCTTGGTCCGGTCGCGTCCCAGGCACTCGAGCAGTCGACGCACGACGAGATCGCGGTTGCTCTCGAGCACCATGTCGATGAAGTCGACGACGATGATGCCGCCGATGTCACGCAGCCGCAGCTGGCGCACGATCTCTTCGGCCGCCTCGATGTTGTTGTTGGTGACGGTCTCCTCGAGGTTGCCCCCAGAGCCGACGTACTTGCCTGTGTTGACGTCGACCACAGTCATCGCCTCGGTCCGGTCGATGACCAACGAACCGCCCGACGGCAACCAGACCTTGCGGTCCATGGCCTTGGCGATCTGCTCGTCGACGCGGTAGTGCGTGAAGAGATCCTGCTCGCCGGTCCACTTCTGGATCCGGTCGGCCAGGTCCGGCGCCACCGCGTTGACATACTCGTTGACCGCCTCCCAGGCGGGCTCACCGGAGACGACCAGCTTGGAGAAGTCCTCGTTGAAGACGTCGCGGATGACGCGGACCGTGAGGTCCGGCTCACCGTGCAGCAGGGCTGGGGCGTTGACGCTCCTACTCTTGCTCTTGGCCAGGATGTCTTCCCATACCGCAGCCAGTCGCGCTACGTCGGCGCGGAGCTCGTCCTCGCTGGCGCCCTCGGCCGCCGTACGGACGATGACTCCGGCCTTCTCGGGGACCACTTCGCGCAGGATCTTCTTCAGCCGGGCCCGCTCGGTGTCGGGCAGCTTGCGAGAGATGCCCATCATGTTGCCGTCAGGCACGTAGACCAGGTAACGACCCGGCAGCGAGACCTGGGAGGTCAGGCGAGCGCCCTTGTGCCCGATGGGGTCTTTGGTCACCTGGACCAGGACGCCTTGGCCGGAGCTCAGCGCGTTCTCGATCTTCCTGGCCCGGTTGTTGTCCAGGCCAGCGGCATCCCAGTTGACCTCACCGGCATACAGCACGGCGTTGCGGCCCTTGCCGATGTCGACGAATGCGGCCTCCATGCTCGGCAGCACGTTCTGGATCCGGCCGAGGTAGACGTTGCCGGCCATCGAGGCGTTGGTCTCGCGCGAGACGTAGTGCTCAACCAGGACCCCGTCCTCGAGCACGCCGATCTGGGTGCGGTCCTGCTTGTGGCGCACGACCATGACGCGCTCGACGCTCTCGCGACGTGCCAGAAACTCTGCCTCGGTGATGATCGTGCGACGACGCCCAGCCTCACGGCCCTCACGGCGACGCTGCTTCTTGGCCTCGAGCCGGGTGGAGCCCTTGACCGAGGTGACCTCGCTCCGCGGTGCGCGCGGCTCGCGGACCCGGGTCGTGGTGCCAGCCTGGTCCTCGTCCTCGCCGCCAGCGCCACGGCGACGACGACGGGTGCGACGGCGACTCCCGCCGCCCTCCCCTGACTCGTCTTCGTCTGAGGACGGCTGGCTCGATGACTTCGCCTCGGCGTCACCCCCGGAAGCACTCTCGTTTGCGTCTGTGGCGGACTGGTCGACACCGCTTTCGTCACCGGCGCGACCGCGGCGGCCCTTGCCACCGCGGCGGCGACGACGACGTGTGCCGTCGGCGCCGAAGTCGTCCGAGTCATCGGCCTGGTCGGACTTGTCCTGCTTCGAGCCAGCGCCCTTCTTGGCGGTGACCTCTGCGGAAGCCTGGTCGGTCGAGGACGACTCAGGAGCCGGAGCCGGAGCCGCAGCTGGCGCAGTGGCCCGGCGACGGCGAGGGGCTGCGGTCGGCTCGGGGGCCTGGAACAGCAGACCGAAGCCGGGGGTCTCGGGGGCCTCCTTCGCCTTCTTGACCTTCACGGTTGGCACGAGCTCAACCTGCGCCGGCGAGACCCCAACCTGAGTCTGGCCGGTATCAACCAGTGCCGCGGCGGCCTTCTTGGTGCTCTTGCGGGGCGCACGCTTGGCCGCCTTGCGCGCCGGAGCCTTGCCCCCATCAGCGTCCGGTGTCACGTCTGCGGTCACCGCAGGTGTCACCTCAGCCGGTGCCAGAACCGGAACATGCGCAGGGGCACTGGCCTTTTTGGTGGCCTTGCGTGGAGCCCGTTTGGCTGCCGCCTTCTTCACCGGCGCAGCCGTGTCACCGGGCAGGTCAGATGCCATGCCGGTGCTGAATAGTTTGTCGTCCTTGGATGCCATTTGAGGCGTCCTCCCGTCACCCACATGGCGAGGACCACACCCGGGCCTGCTGGCCCTCATCGCCGCATGGTTCGCGGTTCGCGTCGTCTCCCCCGCGGGTAGCGGGCGGAACGGAAGTCGTATCGCTACATCTCGAGGGCTCGCGCTGCTTCGCGCGTCACCACCTCAGATGCCGTCAACGTCCTGGCCGGCAGCCAGAGGATCGGTCACCGTCGCGCTTGCAGAGTGCAGCAGCCCCTGCGCCAACCGAGTCACCAGGGGTGGTGTCGGAGGCGCGAGTGCGGCGACTGATTGCAGCGCGGATAGAACGTCATCGGGGCGGACGGTGGGTGTGGTATGCCGTACGACCGCCCTCAGTATCGCACACGTGTCGTCCTCGGACAGCGAAACGCGCAGCGACACGACGGCGCTGCGGACGTCGAAGGTTCGCGGGCCGTTCTTCATGACCCGGGTGACTTCGACCCGTTCCTGCGCGAGCAGCTGCTCGGCGGCGTGCGCGAGGGGCTCGACCGGCATACCCCTGAACTCCATCACCCAGTCACTGGCCTGGAGGCGGTCGGCGAGCGCCCCGGGGACGGCTTCGACCACCTCGAGAATGTCCAGACCGTCGGGCAGCGCCTCGTCGAGCGCCGCGCGCACCCGCTCCGGATCGACCCGCTCGGTCACTGATAACTCGAAGTACTCGGCCTCGCTGGCCGTCCCGGTCGGCGCCGCGTTCGCGTAGGAGATCTTCGGGTGGGGGTGGAAGCCCGCGGAGAACGCCATGGGGACGGCGGCCCGGCGCAGGGCCCGCTCGAGGGCTCGCTGGAAGTCGCGCGTCGAGGAGAACCTCAGCCGTCCACGCTTGGCATAGCGCACCCGCAGTTTTTGAACCGCTGGCGCCGGAGGGGGACCTTCGGGAGTGCGTGCCATGAGGGCGAGGATACCGATGACAATTTGCGGAGCCCGGCGTACCGTCGCTCGA
>PKWT01000166.1 GCA_003132125.1 Micrococcales bacterium
GTTCTGTGGGTTTCGAACGGACCAGTGCTGTCGGACCCCAGTAGTGCGTGACAGCTGTCTGGAAGTCGATGGCGTAGTTCCCGGGCCGGTACTTGTCCTGGCTGGTCAGTTGCACGGTGACCGTCTTGCCCGCCCCAGCATTGTCAGCGGATCCTTGAAGGCTCGCCAGGACATGGCCCTTCGCCATCACGAAGATTGTGAAGACGGCTGACTGTGCAGCTTTGTTGGTGTTCGTGATTCGCACAACCCCGCCGAAGTCACCGAAGGTGCGGTCCTGGAGGCGGTAGCTGTCAAGAACCCAGCCCTGGTCGGTCGGCAGCGTCGGCGTGGACGCAGGTGCAGCTTGGGCCACGGCTGCGCCGCCGAGTGCTGCACCCGATCGCTGGCCGGCAAATGATGGCGTCGTGGACGGGTCGCCGAAGTTGTTGGCGGCACCGAAGATGAGAAGAACCGCAAGCACTGCAGGAGCCCTGAACCACCAGCGCCTGTAGAAGGGCCTCGGCTTCGTCCGTGCGATACCGAGGGCATAGAGCCCGGCGCGAAGCGCCCTCACGACGGGTGAGGTTCTGCGGCGCAGCTGCCGCGTCTTGGGTGTATGGCTTGGGCCGGATCCGACGCGCCGTTCACCGTTGGGGCTGTGGCTCGGGGATGGTCAACCCTGTCCCGCAGTTCCGCCTTGCCAACGCCGTACCAAACAGGCTCGCTCGCACCCATGTGAACCTCCCAGAGATCGACACCCTGCAGTGGTTCGACGGTAGGGATCGTTCCTTGGAGGATTCTGGTGAGAGCTCGAAGTCTGCATCCCTGGAAGGGACGGCAGTCATGTTCAAGCGACTTGCAGTGGTCGCTGTGGGAGGGCTCTCTTGGCAGCAAGCTTCGGGGTTCCTGCCGCGGCAGCGCTGACATCACAGAATCAGGACGGCTCGTTCACCATCTGCAGAGCCGTGTCGAACATGATCCCGATGTTGTTCTCTCGCGGCGTTCCAGCCTCGATATGTGCAGCCAAGGATTATTCTCGGAGTATGACGCACCACGAGAACACCGGCCCGGAGTCGTTGGGCAGCTACAGCCTCGATGACGAGGACCAGCTGCAGCCTGAGGACACCCTCGATGACCGCGGCCTCGATGATCTCCTGGACGAGGGTTACTCTCCCCCGGAGCGTCCGCGCGGCGTCGACGCGTTCGGGACGACGCTGGCCGAGCAGCGGCGGCGCGAGAGTATCGAGCAGCGACTCGCCCACGAGGTGCCCGATCCTGCCAACGCCTTCGAGGACCCACTCGCCGACCCGGACATGGTGGGCGGCGACGACCCGGACGCCATCGCGGCAGAGGACGACTTCCTCGGTGACGGCGAGGTAGGCGGTCGGCGCAGTGGTCGGCTCATGGCCCCTGACCAGGGCGCGCGCGAGGACACCGAGTCGGACATGGTGGCCGATGACGTGGGTATCGATGGCGGCGGCTCATCCGCCGAGGAGGCGGCCGTCCACATCATCGAGGACGAGCGTTGGGTCAGGGACTGAGCCAAGCACGCACTGAGCCGCAGCACTGAGCCCTGGCGCTGATCCGCCATCTCGTGTCAGGCCGCGGCGGACCCATCGCCGTCCCCCAGAACGGTTCTGACCACGTCGTGGGTCATGTCGTGAGTGGCCAGCGCCAGGGTCCCAGCGATCGTGAAGACGAACCCGACCGCGGCGATCGGGGCGTAGCCAGGCCGCGTTGCGTCGCCGAGTAACGCTAGACCGATGCTCGCCGGAACAACCGTCTCGACGGCGAACGTGACGGCGACGGCGGTGGTAAGTGACCCGCGTTGCAGAGCCGTGGTGAACAACAGCATCCCCAGCGCGCCGTGCGCAACGATGGCCCACAGTCCCGGGTCGGCCAGAGCGTGCCATAGGGGGCTCGGCACCGACAGGCTTCGGGCTGCGACGGCAACCACGGTGAAGGCGAGCCCCGCCAGGACAGCAAGAGCAGGGGAGCTGGAACGTCCGCCGCGCCGGGCGACGACCGCCCCGGCGACAGCCAACAGCACGACCGAGGCGAGCATCGCCCACCTGGTAGCGAGCGGCAGTGGCGTTCCTTGTTCCGGCTGGGCTGACGTTGCCAGCAGGAGCAATCCGGCGCCGAGAACGACCAACGAGACCACCTCGCGACCCCGCAACCGGACGCCGATGATGGCGGCGATGATGGCGGTGACCCCGACGCTCGAGGCGACTGCCGACTGCACGAGGAACAGTGGCTGGGTCCGCAAGGCCACCAACGAGGCCACGAACGCGGCCGCGTCGAGGCTGAGACCCGATATATAGGGGACCGATCGGGCCAGGCGCACCATCAGCAGAGGGTCGAGCCCGGAGCCGGACTCGGCTCGCTGCGCGGCTACACCCTGTAGCACCGACGCGCTGCCGTAGGCGACTGCCGCGAAGAGCGCGCACGCCAAGCCGAGGACCATGCGAGCAGTCTGCCCCAGCTCTGGCTCGTGCCCTACCGTGGAGGAGTCATCCCCCAGTGGAGCAAGGTAGGCGCATGCCCTCAGAACGCCCGTCGCGTGCGGGCCTCGCCGGGATGGGTCCGTTGCTGATCTCAGTCATCGTGGTCGCCGCCGTAGTGATCGTGGCGATGGTTGGTGGTGCAGTGTCAGGTGTGGTCAACCCGACGGCGACGAAAACTGTTGCAGTGCAGTCGATTTCGCCCGCGCAGACAGGAACGGCGCTTGCTGAACTCGCCAGCCTCGCCGTCAAGGGGCGGGCACCAAAGACGGGCTACGACCGCGAGCAGTTCGGGCCCGCGTGGGCGGATGTCGACCGCAATGGGTGTGACACACGCAACGACGTTCTGCGGCGCGACCTCACGGGATACGTCCTCAAGAGCGGCACCCACGGTTGCGTCGTCCTGTCCGGCACCCTCCTCGACCCCTACACCGCAACGACCATTGGGTTCGTGCGCGGCCAGAACACCTCGACGAAGGTGCAGATCGACCACGTCGTGGCGCTCTCGGACGCCTGGCAGAAGGGCGCCCAGCAGCTGTCTGCCGAGACCCGTCGGGCTCTCGCCAACGACTCGCTCAACCTGCTGGCCGTCGACGGTCCGACCAACCAGCGCAAGAGCGACGGCGATGCCGCAACCTGGCTACCGCCCAACAAGGCCTACCGCTGTCCGTATGTCGCACGGCAGGTCGCG
>PKWT01000243.1 GCA_003132125.1 Micrococcales bacterium
CTGCGGCGGCGAGCGGGAGGCCCCGGTTGACGCCGACGATGACGCCGGCCGACGATTCGGCGCTGGTTCCCGATCTGAGGCCGTCAAGGACCGCCTCAAGGATTGCCTCGTCAGGCCCGAGGCGGCCCGCGTAGGTTGGCGGGATGATGTGGACCTCCGTCCACACGGTGCCCTGACTGGCTGCGTCTTCCACCAGTTCTCGAGCGACCCTGCGTAGGTCGTCAAGGCTGCGGATGAGGTCGCGGGCGGCTTCGTAGGCGACGACGAACTCGGTCAGGTTCCGGAACGGACCAGCGCGCGGTACGGGTGCGCCGCCGTGGTCCGCCAGCTCCACCGCGGTGGTGGCTCTGATCGACGCTTCAAGGTGCAGGTGCAGTTCGGCCTTGGGCAGGCTGCGGAAGCCCTCGAACGTCTCGTGGGGCAGGGTCACTCGTATCCCATGTAGACGGTCTTGCTCCAGGTGTAGAAGTCCACCGCGTTGGGTCCCTGCTCGCGGAAGGTGTTGGTCGAGGAGTCTTTGACGCCACCGAAGGGGACGTTGAGATCGAGGCCGGTGGTGGGGCGGTTGGCCTTGACTACGCCAACCTGGACCCGGGCCGCGAAGTCGTGGGCGGCCCGCAGACTGGTCGTGCAGATGCCTGCGGTCAGGCCGTATTGGGAGTCGTTGATGAGCGCGAGGCCCTCGTCGTAGTCGTCGACACCGATCACGGCGAGCACGGGCCCGAAGACTTCGTTTCTAGCCACGTCGAAGTCGTGAGCAACGTCGGTGAGCACGGTGGGAGGCAGTAGGAGTCCGCCTGACTCAGTGCCTCCGGCTGCCACGGCCGCCCCCTGCTCGAGTGCGCGACGGATAGCGTCAAGGTCGACTCGCAGCTGCTGTTCGCTCACCACCGGGCCCATCCCCGTGGATGGCTCCAGGCCGTCACCGGGCACGAACCGTTCCGAGGCCTTGACCAGAGCAGCCACAAATTCGTCCCGGATGCCGGGCGTGCAGTAGACCCGTGACGTCGCCGTACATGCTTGGCCGGTGAGTGAGAAGGCACCGGCAGCGACCACCTGGGCGGCTGCGACCGGGTCGGCGTCGTCGAGCACGAGGTATCCGTTCTTGCCTCCCATCTCGAGCTGCACTCGAGCGCGGCGCTGGCTGAGGACCTCATGGAGGCCAAGTCCAACGGCGGTGGAGCCGGTGAAGGAAAGCGCCCCGACACGGGTGTCGCGAGCCAGCGCGTCCCCGATTACCGAGCCTTGGCCGTGGACCACGTTCAGCACCCCCGCCGGCAACCCGGCGTCGACCAGCGCTCTCGCCAAGTGCGTCGCGGACAGCGACGTCAATCCCGCCGGCTTGAGCACCACCGCGTTACCGCTGATCAATGCAGGAGCTGCTTTCCAAGCCGGTATGGCGATGGGAAAGTTCCATGGCGTGATCAGTGCGGCGATGCCGATCGGTTCACTTCGAGTGAACACGGTGGTGCCCGCGACCGAACTTGGCAGAACATCTCCGCCCAGCGCCCAGCCTTGGGAGCCGAAGTAGCGCAGCACATCTATGGCACGGCGAACCTCACCCATGGCCTCGGTCAGCGTCTTACCCTCCTCGAGGACCAGGTCTCGGGCGACCTCAGGCTGGCGAGACCGCAGCAGGTCTGCGGCGTCAAGGAGCACGGCGCCGCGTGCCGGCGGCGGCAGTGCGGCCCAGGCGGGCTGTGCTTGCTGTGCCGCGACGAGGGCGTCGTCGACGCTCGCCGCGTCGGAGCGGGGAGACATCGAGACGATCTGATCGGGGCGGGCCGGGTTGCGGCGCTCTGTGTCCGGTTCGCCGACCCACTGACCGTCGATGAGGTTGAGGACGCTGGTTGTCACGGAAGCTCCTTGCACTTAGGGGGTCTATGGGTGTGGTTCACAAACTGCGGACTAGCCCTCCGTCGCACCGCATCGCGATGCCGGTGACGTACGCCGCCTGCTCACTGCACAGGAATGCGCCGACGGCCCCGAACTCATCCACTCGGCCGTACCGACCCGCCGGGATGCTCTGCCGCGAGTTGGCCTGAACCTGCTCAACTGAGAGTCCTTGGCGCTCCGCTGAGGCGCGGTCGAGGGCCGCGACCCGATCTGTGGCGATGCGGCCCGGCAGGAGCATGTTCACGGTGACACCGTCTCCGGCGACCTCAGCAGCCAGAGTCTTGAGGTAACCGGCCAGGGCGGCCCGGCCCAGGTTGGACAGGGCCAGGTTCGGCAGGGGTGCCACCACCCCGCTGGAACCGAGGGCAAGGATGCGCCCCCAGCCCAGGGCGCGCATGCCTGGTAGGGCAAGGGATACCAACTGTTGCTGCGGACGGACCAGGGTGTGGATTGCCAGATCGACGCCGTCCGCGGTGATCTCGGCGGCAGAGCCTGGCGCCGGGCCAGGGCCGTTGAGCACCAGCACGTCGACGGCCCCGAACGCGTCCATGGCGGCCGTGAACAGCCTGGCTGGCCCATCGGTGCTGGTGAGATCGACTTCGACGGCGACGGCCTGAGGTAGTTCGGCAACCACCTCGCTGGCGCGTTGCCCACGACGTCCTGAGACCACCACATTGGCGCCCTCGTCCGCCAGCGCCCGGGCCACTGCCTCGCCCAGTCCACCGGTCGATGCGCACACGATGGCGGTCCGCCCGCGGAGACCGAGGTCCATCAGCGACCACCGCCGGTCAGGGGCACCGCGCCAAGGTGTCGCTTGAGCTGAACGGTGAGGGACTCGGGCAAGGCGGCCGCCGGGGGCCGCACCCCAGACTCGAGCAGCAGACCCCGCTGTCGTAGGCATTCTTTACGGACGGCAAGTGCCACCACGGCCTGTTGCTCGAAGTTGACCAGCGGCAGGTAGTCCGACCAAACGTCGCGAGCCCGGTCAAAGCCGCCCGCACGCCAAGCCTGCACCGTAGCGATCAGTCCCTCGGGGAAGGAGAAGCCAGTCATCGCCCCGGCTGCACCGGCGGCCAGTTCGTCGAGCAGCCACATGCCGCCCAGACCACCGAACACGGGAATGTCGAGCTCTGCGGTCAGCGCCGCAATCGCTACGGGGGTGGGTGGCGCCTCGGCTTTGACCGCGACCACGAACCCGAGCGGCCGGATGGCCTCGATCAGCGCCGGGGTCGAGATCTGGACTCCGCTGGCGACGGGGTAGTCCTGGACGACGATCCCGGCCCCCGTGGCTTCGTGCACAGCCTGCAGGTGGCGCCGTAGGACTTCTGGGTTGGGTGTGTTGACCTGGACCATGACGCCTGCGAGCCTGCCGCCCACCGCGTCCTGGGCTTGTCGGACTTCCTCGATTACCGGTGCCGTGGCCAACGAGGTGATGCCGACAACCAACGGCAGGGCGACCGTGTCGACGACCGTTTCCAGGACGGCTCGGCGCTCTTGGGTCGACAGTCGGGCGGCCTCCCCGAAGACGCCCAGGACCGTGAGCCCGGCGGCACCGATCTGCTCGAAGTGTTCGACCAGCCGACTCAGGCTGGTCTCGTCCACGTCGAACGTCGATCCGGTGAAGGGCGTCGCGACGACCGCCCAGACGCCGGTGGACAGGACAGGGAGGTTCATGGTGGTGGTCCCTTTCACTGGGCGGATGGTGACGGGCTGGATTGGACTGATGGCGTCAACAGCCGGGCCAGACAGGCTTTCGTTTTTCTTGGAAGGCGCGCACGCCTTCTTTACTGTCCTGACTGTCCAGGGCAGCCATGAGCGCTGGCAGACGTTGAGCACGGGCGTCCTGAGCCGAGAGGTGTGCAGTCCTTTGGACCATCTGCTTCACGGCACGCACGGAAGTCGGGGCGCAGGCGAGGATGTCAGCCACCCACCGCTCGACCGCCGCGTCCAGGTCCCCGACCGTCACGACCTCATTTACCAGGCCCATCCGCTGCATCTCGGCGGCGCTGGCGCGGCGGCCGGTCAGCAACAGGCTCATCGCCTGCATGTGGGGAACGCGCCGAACTAGTTGGGTGACGCCGCCGTCCAAGGCGATGCGGCCCACTCGTGGCTCCGTAAGGCCAAACTGAGCGGTCTCAGCCGCCACAACGATGTCGCACCCGAGCACCATCTCCATCCCCCCGCCGAGGGCGTACCCGTTGACCCGGGCGATGACAGGGACGTCCAAGGTGGTGCGCAGGCTGAGGCCGCCGAACCCGTTCGGGTCGAGATCGGCCCAGTACTGCAAACCGGTCTTGGTGACCGCCGAGGATGACATGTCGGCGCCCACGCAGAATGCACGATCTCCGCCGCCGGTGAGGACAACGACACGGACATCGGTGTCCGACTCGATGTGGTCCCAGATCTCGCACAGCCGGTCATGGGTGTGCTGGTCCACCGCGTTGAGCACCTCGGGTCGGTCGATCGTGACGCAGGCGACGTGCCTGTCGATGTCGAGGCGCACGTGGTCGGCCTGCAACGCCTCAGTCATTGCAGCACTCCCGCGGCGACCATGGCCGCGATGGCAGCTTCGTCGTACCCGTGCTCGCGGAGCACTTCGGCGTTGTGCTCGCCCAGGCGCGGCGGGACCCGACGAATCCGGGCCGGCGTCTGGGACAGCCGGATGGGCGCGTCGAGGGTACGGACGAGCCCGGCGGTGGGGTGATTCATCTCCAGAACCATCCGGTTGACCATGGTCTGCTCGTCCTCAAGGGCCTCGGCGAGCGTGCGGACGGGCGCGCAGAGAATGTCCTGCTCCTCCAACCGCTTCACCCAGTAGGCGGTGGTGTTTGTGGCGAAACGCGCCCGGAAGATGGCTTGGAGCTGAGGTTTGTGTTCGAACTGTTTCTCGAGGGTGGAGTACTCCTCATGCAGCGAAAGGTCGTCTTCCAGCTCGAGGGCCTTGGAGATGTCATGGAGCGGGTTCGCCTTGAACGCCCCGACCATGCACACGGCACCGTCGGTTGTGAGAAAGACCCCGCTGAGCGGCATCGAGGCCCAGTTGATCTCGTAGCCCCGGTTGAGCTGCATGCCGGCTTCCTGCATTTGCATGTGCAGCATGGAGTCGTACATGGTCACCTCGACCTTTTGGCCTTCCCCCGTGGTGTTGCGGGCGATCAGCGCGAGCAAGATGCCCTGCAACAGGTGCATGCCGGTGGTGTAGTCGCACAAAGTGGTCGGGTAGACGGACAGGGGAATGTCCTCGGACTCTCGCCGCCACATCACCCCGGAGTAGGCCTGGGCGATGACGTCCTGGCCACCCTTGTGCGAGTAGGGGCCCTGTTCACCGAAACCGGTGCCGGATGCCCAGATCAGGGCCGGGTTGAGCTCATGGAGTTGCTCGTAGCCGAAGCCGATGCGCTCCATGACACCGGACCGGAAGTTGCTGACCACCACATCAGCGTCACGAACTAGGTGATGGATCACCTCGACGCCTTGAGGTGTGCGGGTGTCGATCGAGACGCTGCGCTTGTTGCGGTTGATCGACAGGAAGATCGGGTTGTCTGGCCCGTCCTTGTCTGGGATGGATGACCTGGACAGGTCTCCGGTGCCGGGACGTTCGATCTTGATCACGTCGGCGCCGTAGTCGCCCAGCAGTTGGGTGCAGCTGGGTCCCATGTACACCTGGGTGAAGTCGACCACGCTGACGCCGGTGAGTGGCAGGCTGGTGTTGTTCATGCGAGCACCCCCACGGGTTCGGCGACGGTCGCATTGGGAGCGGGGACGTCCCCCGGGTCTGCGCCCTGTTCGCGCATCCGCTGCTGGATCGAGGCCGGGTCGACCTCCCGTACCGTGATGCCTTGGTCGACGGCGAGTCCGGC
>PKWT01000462.1:0-2921 GCA_003132125.1 Micrococcales bacterium
GAGCGACATGAGCACGAACACGGGGCCAACTGTGGTCACCCGGCGATCGAGCACGACAACCATGTCGACTATCTCCACGGCGGGCACCGCCACGCTCCGCACCAGGGGCACTACGACGAGCACGACCCGCTCACGACGCATGACGATCCGGTGAAGCACTGATGACCCAGAACGCGCGCCGACCGACCCGACAACGCGCTGCCGTCGAAGCCGGGCTCGCGGACATCGACGACTTCCTCTCAGCCCAGGATCTGCACGCCCGCCTACGCACCCAAGGACAGAGCGTGGGTCTGGCGACGGTCTATCGCACCCTGCAGGCAATGGCCACTGACGGCGACGTGGACATGATGCGCACCGGCGACGGCGAGGCCCTGTATCGGCGGTGCAGCTCGGGCAGCCACCACCATCACCTGGTCTGTCGCTCGTGCGGGCGAACGGTCGAGGTCGAGGGGCCGGCTGTCGAGCGTTGGGCCGACAAGATCGGGGCCGAGAACGACTTCAGCGACGTGGTCCACACCCTGGAGATTGTCGGCACCTGCTCCGGCTGCCAGACCTGACCCAGCCCTAGCCCGGGCCCATCGCGCGGTCGACAGCCCCGCCGTAGCGTCGGTCGCGCTCGGCGTAGATCTCGATCGCCCGCCAGAGGTCACGCCGGTCGAAGTCGGGCCAGAGCGTATCCAGGAAGACCATCTCGGCGTAGGCCGACTGCCACAACAGGAAGTTGCTGGTCCGCTGCTCTCCGGATGACCGCACGAACAGGTCGACATCGGGCATCGACGGTTCGTCGAGGTATCGCGCGATGGTGTGCTCGTCGATGTGGGCGGGCTTGAGCCGGCCTTCCTGGACGAGCTGTCCGATCCGGCGGGCCGCGTCGGCGATCTCGGCCCGGCCGCCGTAGTTGACGCACATTGTCAACGTCATCACGTCGTTGTTCCTGGTCATCTCCTGGGCGACCTCGAGCTCTTTGATCACCGACCGCCACAGGCGTGGGCGGCGACCCATCCACCGCACGCGCACACCCCAGTCGTTGAGGATGTCGCGGCGGCGCCGGATCACGTCGCGGTTGAAGCCCATCAGGAAACGGACCTCTTCGGGCGAGCGCTTCCAGTTCTCGGTGGAGAAGGCGTAGGCGGACACGTTCTTGACGCCGATCTCGATGGCACCGGCAACGACGTCGAGCAGCGAGGCCTCTCCGGCCTCGTGGCCCTTGGTGCGCGGCAGGCCTCGCGCGTTGGCCCATCGACCGTTGCCGTCCATGACGAGCGCGATGTGTCCGGGAACGAGCTCGGGAGGTATGGCGGGTGGGCGGGTCCCGGAGGGATGCGGGAACGGCCGTGTGCTCACACCCGCTCCACGAGGCGCAAGGAGCGCACGCCGCGCTCGAGATGCCACTGCAGAAACGCTGTCACCAAGCCGCTGCCCTCACGTCGATGCTGGGGCAGGCTCGCGTCGGCGACGTCCCAGTCGCCAACAAGCAGAGCACCCAACAGCTCAAGGGTGGCCAGCGCTGGGGAAGCCGAGCCCGGCGTCCGGCACGATGGGCAGACGGTGCCACCGCTGGCGAGGTTGAAGGCACGCTGGGGTCCCTCGGCACCGCACTGCGCGCAGTCGTGGAAGCTCGGCGCCCACCCTGCGACGGCCAGCGACCGCAACAGGTAGGAGTCCAGAACCAGCCCTGCCTCATGCTCCTGACCGGCCAACGAGCTCAGCCCGCCGGCGAGCAGCAGGAACTGTTGCACCGCAGGCTCGCGTTCTTCGGTGAGCCGCTCTGCGGTCTCGAGCATGGCTGTTGCGGCGGTGTAGGCGACATAGTCGCGGGCGATCGGATCGCCATATGGCGCAAGGGTTTCAGCTTGGGTCACGGTGTCCAGGGAGCGTCCCTCGTAGAGCTGGACGTCGACGACCATGAACGGCTCGAGCCGAGCGCCGAAGCGCGACTTGGTCCGACGAACGCCCTTCGCGACGGCCCTGACCTTGCCGTGCTGGCGCGTCAGGAGCGTGACGATGCGGTCCGCCTCACCCAGCTTCTGGGCTCGAAGGACGATCGCGGCGTCGCGATACAGGGCCATGGGAGCCATTGTCCTATGCCGGACCTCCAGCGTCTGTATGACGTGCCGGTCACCGACCGGCGATAGGTTGCGAACCATGACGCTGGACGCGACAGCACTCGACTATCTCGATCACCTGGCCCGCGACTCCGCCCGCTTCGTCGAGGTGCTGCGTCAGGTGCCTTCCGGCGCACGGGTGCCGACCTGCCCCGACTGGGACGCCGACGACCTCTTGTGGCACCTGTCGGAGGTCCAGTGGTTCTGGGGAACGATCGTGGGTCGCGGGCTGACCGCCCCTGCGGAGGTCGAGGCCGTTGACGCCGGTGACCGCCCCGGCGACCGCGACGGTCTGCTGACGCTCTTCGACCGGGTCAGCCGCGAGCTCCATCACCACCTGAGCACGACCTCCCCGGACACCCCGGCGTGGACATGGGCCGAGGAACAGAGCGTCGGGTTCATCCGTCGCCGTCAGGCGCACGAGGCACTCATCCACCGACTCGACGCCGAGCTCACTGCTGGCGTCCGCACCCCGATGGACGCTGGCCTCAGCACCGATGGCGTCGACGAGATCCTGCGCGTGATGTACGGCGGAGCCCCCCCCATGGGCTCGCTTCACCCCGGACCCGACGCAGACGGTACGAATCCGGACCACCGACACGAGCGGTTCCTGGCTTCTGACCCTCGGCCAGCTCACGGGCACCGATGATGACGGCACGGCCCACGACGAGCCCGACCTGAGGGTCGCCGAGCCGGACTCCGGCGGGCCGGCTGCCGGCGCGACGGCAGCAGCCACCGTGAGCGGGGCCGCCGCCGACCTCGACTGCTGGCTCTGGCACCGGCCGCCGGTGGGCGAGATCGAGCGAGCTGGGGACC
>PKWT01000462.1:2927-3991 GCA_003132125.1 Micrococcales bacterium
GCCGCTGCCTGCGCGTCGCCACCGGACGACAGCGCGTGCTCGGCATAGTCCAGGACGCGCACGTCGACGCCAAGGGTCGACATCGCCGACACGAAGGCTGCGATGGGGCCGTTGCCGCTGCCCTCGATCGTGATCTCTTGACCTTCGTCGGTCATTCTCACGGAGATGGTGTCGGCACCGTCGACCGTCGAGTCCGAACGCATGCTCAGCAGTGAGAACCGGCCCCACTGCTCGGTATTGGTCGCTGCCGCCTCAGCGGCAGTCACCGGCAGGTACTCGTCCCGGAACGCCGACCACAGCGCTGCTGGCAAGATCTCGCCGCCGACGACGTCGGTCCGCCTCTGGATGACACCGCTGAACTCGATCTGGAGCCGGCGCGGCAGCTCGAGGTGGTGCTCGCTCTTGAGGATGTAGGCCACGCCACCCTTGCCCGACTGGCTGTTGACGCGCACGACAGCCTCGTAGGACCGGCCGATGTCGTGAGGGTCGATCGGCAGATACGGCACGCCCCACACCATGTCGTCGATCGACTCTGCTGACGGGTCCGCAGCCAGGTCGTACTCCATGGACTCGAAGCCCTTCTTGATCGCGTCCTGGTGCGATCCGGAGAAAGCCGTGAAGACCAGATCGCCGCCATACGGGTGGCGCTCGTGGACGGGGAGCTGGTTGCAGTGCTCGACCGTGCGCCGAATCTCGTCGAGGTCCGAGAAGTCGATCTGGGGGTCGATTCCCTGGCTGAACAGGTTCATCCCCAGCGTCACCAGGCAGACGTTTCCGGTCCGTTCGCCATTGCCGAAGAGACAGCCCTCGATCCGGTCGGCGCCGGCGAGGTAGCCCAGCTCAGCTGCGGCCACACCGGTTCCGCGGTCGTTGTGCGGGTGCAGCGACAGCACGATCGACTCACGGGGGGTCAGGTGTCGGGACATCCACTCGATCGAGTCGGCATAGACGTTGGGGGTGATCATCTCGACGGTCGCCGGCAGGTTGATGATCACCTTGTGGTCGGGCCGGGCGTCGAAGACCTCGATGACCTCGTTGCAGATCCGGGCCGCGAAATCCTGCTC
>PKWT01000462.1:4034-12696 GCA_003132125.1 Micrococcales bacterium
TGGACGATGGCTTGTTTGGCCCCACGGATCGAGTCATAGGTGCGCTCGATCAGGTGGTCACGCGCCTGCGTCAGCACCTGGATGGTCACGTCGTCGGGGATGTGCCCGCCCTCGATCAGCATCCGCACGAAGTCGAAGTCCGTCTGGCTCGCCGACGGGAAGCCGACCTCGATCTCCTTGTAGCCCATGCGCACCAACAGGTCGAACATGCGCTTTTTGCGCTCGGGGTTCATCGGGTCGATCAGGGCCTGGTTGCCGTCACGCAGGTCGACGGCGCACCAGCGCGGGGCCTTGGTCATGCGCTTGGTCGGCCACGTGCGATCGGGGAGCTCCACCGAAATCTGTCGATCGAAGGGCAGGTACTTGCCGACCGGCATACCACTGGGTGTCTGGGGGTGAATCATGTTCTCGCCTCTACTGTCTGGTTGCATTCGGTGTGGCCGGGCAACTCAAACTCCGCGACGAGGGGGGCCGGGTTAGATGGCCTCGCCGCGGCAGCGAAGGAGGAGCAGGGCTCCAGACGCGATGCGCACAGAGCAACCGTATGCCGTGAACCAACCGACCGTCCACCAATCGGACCTATGTCCCGCATGGTGGACACCGCCGCCGCTAGGCTCATCCCCATGGACGCGCTCGATCTGGACGATGCCATGGAAGCGGAGGTCGACGATCTGCTCCGGGAGGGGCTCGTCGTCTGGCTGACGACGGTGACCCCTGCGGCGCAACCCCAGGCCTCCCCCGTTTGGTACCACTGGGACGGGCACACGTTCCTGATCTTCAGCCAACCCGGGCAACCGAAGCTCGCGAACATCGCGGCGAACCCACGGGTGTCGTTGCATCCGGTCGGCGCGCCCGACGCCGAGGACGCCGTAACGATCGAGGGGACCGCTGCGCTCGATCCTTCTGCCCCGTCCTGCGATCAGATCCCCGAGTACATCGCCAAGTACCTCGAGCGGATCGACTATCTCGAGTGGACGCCGGCGAGCTTCGCAGAGGACTACTCCGTCGCGGTCCGCGTCACGCCGACCCGGTTCCGCATCCTGTAGAAGCGGCACGAACCCACTAGAAACCGAGGCGCTGCAGCTGTTTGGGGTCGCGCTGCCAGTCCTTGGCGACCTTGACGTGCAGGTCGAGATAGATCCTCTGGCCCAGCAGCGCCTCGATGGACGCACGCGCGGTGGTGCCGACCTCGCGCAGACGGGCTCCACCCTTGCCGATGATGATGGCCTTCTGGCTGGACCGCTCGACAAACACATTGACCCGGACATCGAGCAACGGCGAGCTCTCCGGCCGGCCCTCACGGGGCACCATCTCGTCGACGACGACAGCCAGGCTGTGCGGCATCTCGTCGTCGAGGCCCTCGAGCGCCGCTTCCCGCACGAGCTCGGCGATCATGATGATCTCGGGCTCGTCGGTCAGCACACCATCGGGATAGAGCATCGGCGAGACCGGCAGGTAGGAGGAGAGCACCGCGGCAACCTCACTGACCTGGTCGCCGCGCACGGCTGAACAGGGAATGATGTCAGCCCAGTCGCCGAGCTGGTCGATGGCGATGAGGTGCTCGGCCAGCCGCTTCTTGTCGACCTTGTCGCTCTTGGTCGCGATCGCAACCACCGGCCGGCGCTTGGCCCGCTGCAGCTCGGCGAGCTCCCTGGCGATGTAGGTGTCGCCAGGACCGATCCGCTGGTCGGCGGGGAGGCAGAAGCCGATCACGTCGACCTCGAGCAACGTCTCGCGGACCAGGTCGTTCAGCCGTTGACCCAGCAGGGTCCGAGGCTTGTGCAGGCCAGGGGTGTCGACCAGGATCAGCTGAGCGGTCTCGGAGGTCGCGATCCCCCTGATCGTGTGCCGCGTGGTCTGCGGCTTGCTCGAGGTGATGGCGACCTTCTGGCCGACCAGCGCGTTGGTCAGCGTCGACTTGCCGGCGTTGGGGCGGCCGACCAGACAGGCGAAACCCGCCCTGAACTCCTGCGTCACGACACGTCCTCCTGGGTTGACCTGTGTTCAGCGTTCCGGCCCGACGTGGTCCGTCCAGCATCTGAAGTCTCGTCAGCCAAGCGTCGCACGATCACCGTGGCGATGCGGTGACGACGCCCGGCCATGCGCTCGGCTGTCAGGGACAACCCGGCGACCTCGCAGTGCGAGCCAAGGATGGGAACCAGGCCGTTGGTCTTGGCGAGCAGCCCACCGACCGTGTCGACCTCGTCCTCCTCGAGGGTCACGTCAAAGAGCTCGGCCAGATCGTCGATATGCATCGTGGCCGGAACGCGGGTCGAGCCGTCCTCGACCTGTTCGACGCCAGGTCCCTCGCGGTCGAACTCGTCATCGATCTCTCCGACGATCTCCTCGAGGATGTCCTCGATCGTGACCAAGCCTGCGGTTCCGCCGTATTCGTCGATGACGACGGCAAAGTGGTTCTGGTCCCGCTGCATCTCACGCAGCAGATCGTCAATCGGTTTGCTCTCGGGAATGTACTGGGCCGGTCGCATCTGGTGATGCGCCGGCAGTGAGCCGGCGTCCGCGTCGGCATAGACCCTGCGGGCGACATCCTTGAAGTAGAGCAGCCCGAGAACGTCATCCGGACCGTCACCGACCACGGGGATGCGCGAGAACCCCGATCGCAGGAACAACGACATTGCCTGCCGCAACGTCTTGTCCTGATCCATGGTCACCATGTCGGTGCGGGGCACCATCACCTCACGCACCACCGTGTCACCGAGCTCGAAGACCGAGTGGATCATCTCGCGTTCCTCGGCCTCGATCAGCGAGGACTCCCCCGCCATGTCGACCAGGTCGCGTAGCTCTGCCTCTGACTCGAACGGCCCGTCGCGATATCCGCGTCCTGGGGTCACGGCGTTGGCAAGCAGCACCAGGAGCCGTGCCACGGGGCCGAGCACCCGGCGCAGCAGGACCAGGATCGGCGAGGTCAGCAGTGCCACCACGTCAGCGTGCTGGCGGCCCAGTGTCCGCGGCGAGACCCCGACGAGGGCAAAGGAGACCACGGCCATGACACCGATGGCGATGAGCAGGGTCGGCCAGAAGTCATTGACCAGATCGGCAACCGCAATCGTGATCAGGACGGCCGCTGCCGACTCCGCGAGCACGCGCACGAAGGCCGTCACCGAGAGGTATGCCGCACTGTCCGCGACGATGATGGCCAACGCCGACGCGCCTCGTCGGCCCTCCTCGACGAGCTCACCGGACCTGTGACGAGAAAGGCGTGACAGGGATGCCTCGGCGGCGGCCATCACGAAGGCGACCACGATGCTGGCGAGTGCCGCAATGATGAGCTTGATGACCATGACTGGTAACGGACCGTGGGAGGGCTAGAGCTCGGCGCGGTGGCCGCGACCGGCCAGGAACGTCAGGAGCAGGGTGCGTTGGAGCTCAAACATCTCGCGCTCCTCGTCGGGCTCGGCGTGGTCATAGCCGAGCAGGTGCAGGATGCCGTGGGTCAGGAGCAGCAAGAGCTCCTCCTCGGTCGCGTGACCCGCCCCCACCGCTTGACGCGCGGCCACCGACGGGCACAGCACGATGTCGCCGAGGACGCCTTCGGCAGGCTCCTGGCCATCGCGTCCAGGCCTGAGCTCATCCATCGGGAAGCTCATGACGTCGGTCGGCCCGGGCAGGTCCATCCACTGCACGTGGAGCACCTCCATCGCCGCCTCGTCGACAAGCTTGACGCAGAGATCAGCCTGCGGGTGGACCTTCATCTCGCCCATCACGTACTTCGCGCACGCGACAAGCTCCATCTCGTCGAGAGAGAAGTCGCTCTCGTTAAGAACGTCGATGCTCACGGGCGTTCACCGCCTTGGCCTCGTGGGCGCGACGGGCGCTCGACGAGCTGGGCAGGTTGTCCCAGCGCCCGTAGGCATCCACGATGGCCGCGACCAGGTCGTGACGTACCACGTCATGGGAGTTCAGCTCGGCGAAGTGCACGTCCTCGACGCCGTCGAGGATCTCGCGGACCACCTTCAGCCCGGACGGCGCGCCTCCTGGCAGGTCGATCTGGGTCACGTCTCCGGTCACGACCATCCGGGAGCCGAAGCCCAGCCGGGTGAGGAACATCTTCATCTGCTCGGGCGAGGTGTTCTGCGCTTCGTCCAGGATGATGAAGGCGTCATTGAGCGTCCGACCGCGCATATACGCCAGTGGCGCCACCTCGATGGTTCCGGCAGCCATGAGCCTGGGGATCGACTCTGAGTCGACCATGTCGTGCAGGGCGTCATACAGCGGCCGCAGGTAGGGGTCGATCTTGTCGTTGAGCGTGCCCGGGAGGAACCCGAGCCGCTCGCCGGCCTCGACCGCAGGTCGGGTCAGGATGATCCGGGTGACCTGTTTGGCCTGTAGCGCGGCGACCGCCTTGGCCATCGCCAGGTAGGTCTTGCCGGTGCCTGCGGGGCCGATGGCGAACACGATCGTGTGCTTGTCGATGGCGTCCACGTAGTGCTTCTGACCCAGTGTCTTGGCGCGGATCGTCCGACCGCGGTTGGACACGATGTTCATGGTGAGCACGTCCGCGGGACGCACGTTCGTCTGTGCCCGCAGCATCGACACCGAGCGCTCGACCGCATCGCGGTTCAGCGACTGGCCGGTCGCCAGCACGACGAGCAGCTCGTCGATCAGGCGCTCGAGCAGGGCGACCTCGGCTGCCGCACCGGAGACGTGGAACTCGTTGCCGCGCACATGAATGTCAAGGTGCGGGAAGGAGTGCTCCATCGCGCGCAGCAGCTCGTCGCGGGGCCCGAGCAGCGTCACCATGGAAAGGTCTGGCGGGAGGACGATGGTGTGCGCGGGCGGGACACCGGCCGGTGAGGGCTGGCCCTGCGCGGACGGGGGCTCAGGAACGGTGGGTTCAGCATCAGTCATGTTGGGCCCAGTCTACGTGGGTTGTCAGCCGGGCGGCCACGTCATCGCCCGTCCCCCCAGCACGTGGACATGGGCGTGGAACACCATCTGGTTCGCCAGTGCGCCGGTGTTGAACACGCTGCGGTAGCCAGTCTCGAGACCTTCCTGAGCCGCGACGGCGCCGACCGCCTCGAACAGCTCGACCACGCTCTTCGGCGAGGATGCGGCCAACGCCACGACGTCCGGCTGGTGCTCTTTGGGAATCACCAGCACATGGGTCGGCGCCTGCGGTTCGATGTCACGAAACGCCATCGTCGTCGCCGTCTCAAGGATGATGTCGGCGGGGATCTCACGCGCGACGATCTTGCAGAACAGACAGTCGCTCCGCGCCGCGGTGTTGCCAGTGCTCGCGTTGACAGTGCTTGCGTGTTCGGTGCTCGCGTGGTTGGTGCTCATGGGACGAGCGTACGGCTGGCCCGGACACCGCGAGTGGACACACCGGTCAACCGCGCAATGGAGCCGCGCGTCCTACCAGCGTGAGAATGTTGACCGTGGCCGAACGGGGAGAGACTGGGCCTGCCATCGCGGGGTGGGAGGCCGATACGGCTCTCACCGACCTGTATGCAGCCCACTGGCATTCGCTCGTCCGCCTCTCGTGGCTGCTGGTCAGGGATCAGTACGTGGCCGAGGAGACGGTGCAGGAGGCCTTCGTGGCGATGCACTCCCACTGGTCCCAGCTTCGGGACCCGGACATGGCCCTGGCCTACCTGCGCCGCAGTGTGGTCAACAGCTCACGCTCGGTGCTGCGTCACCGGATCGTCGAGGACCGTTATCTCAGCGCAGAGACCAGGGCCCGCACCGCCTACGGCACGACCACGGAGCCGAGCGCCGAGACGCTTGCCCTCGAGCATGCGACCGGCGACCGGCTGGTTGCCGCTCTGGGGCGCCTGCCCCGACGACAGCGCGAGGTGCTGACACTGCGCTACTACCTTGACCTCAGCGAGGTCCAGATCGCCGATGCCCTGCATATCTCGCCGGGCTCGGTCAAGGCTCATGCCCATCGGGGCCTGGCGGCCCTGCGCGCCGAAGTGGAGGGCACGTCATGACAGACGACGACATGAAGGGCAGTGACATCGAGCGCCAGCTGCGCGAGAGCCTTCGCCGCCACGCCGAGCGGATCACCCCCCGAGAACGACGAACGGAGATCCTGGCCATGGTCCACGAACCGAGCGAGACGTCGGAGCCCCCGCGACGCTGGCTCATCCCCGTTGCCGCAGCCGCGTCGGTGGCCCTCATCGGCGCCATCGCGTGGGGTGTCGCGAACACCGGCAACCAGCAGGCCACGCCGGCCACGCCGGCCGCGACGTCCACGGCGAGCACGACCGGGACGGCGACCTCGAACGCGACAGCGGCGACCACCCAAGTGGCGTTGCCGGCATACTTCGTCGGCGCCAACTCAGGCACCGGCGACACGTTCGGCCTCTACCGGGAGTTCGTGCGGACTGCCGTTCCGGCCGGCGCCACGCCGGCGCAGAAGGCCAAGGCGGCCGTCGCCGTGGCGATGAACGCCCAGCCGTTCACCAACCTCGAGCCCTATGTCCAGCCATGGTCCGGGACAAAGGATAACGACGTGACGGTCACCCCGGACCTGATCACCATCACGCTCAGCGGTCCCGGCGCAAGCGGCTTCACCCCCGAGCAGACCAAGCTCGCGGTGCAGGAGCTCGTGTGGACCGCCCAGGCGGCGATCGGCCAAGGGACCATCCCGGTGAAGTTCGTGGTCGCCGATGGATCCGCGAAGCTGTTCGGGACCTATGCCACCAACAAGACCTACAACCGCCCGACCAAGGAGCAGCAGTACGAAGACCTCGCGCCGATCTGGATCCTCTCGCCCGAGCGCGGCAAGGTGTTCGCAGCCGGTGACCCCGTTGTGGCCAACGGTGAGTCCTGTGCCTTCGAGGCGACCACCCAGTGGCAGCTGAAGAAGGGCGGGGCGGTCGTGAAGTCCGGGACCACCATGGCGTCCAGCGGGTGCCCGATCCGAGGCACCTGGCAGGTGGACCTGGGAGTTCTCAACCCTGGCAGCTACACGTTCTGGATGTTCGAGGTCAGCATGAAGGACGGCCAGACCCTCGTGGCGGAGACGTCAAAGCCCTTCACCGTCAAGTAGTTCGGACCGGCATCGGGTTCAGCTTCAACGGCAGCGGGCTCAGCGCCAGCGACCGGCTGCACTCATCACCGCGAGTGCCGCAGGTCCGGCACTCGACGAGCGAAGGATGTTGGACCCGAGCCGCACCATCACCGCTCCGGCTGTGACGAAGGCGCTGAGCTCATCGGGAGAGATCCCGCCCTCGGGACCCACGATGAGGACCACGTCACCGGAGGACGGCAGCTCGAGCCCGGCCAAGGCGCGCTCGGCGTCCTCGTGCAGGACGAGGGCCAGTGCGGCCTCGCTGATCCGCTGTACGACGGCCTGGTGGTTCGCCGGCATACTCACCACCGGCACACGGGTCCGCCGCGACTGCTTGGCCGCGGTCATCACGATCGACTCCCACTTGCGCAACGACCGGGCTGCTCGTTCCCCGCGCCAGATCACGATGCTGCGAGCCGCTTGCCACGGAACGACCTCATCCACCCCGAGCTCGGTGGCGGCCTCGATGGCCTGCTCGTCCCGATCACCCTTGGCCAGGGCCTGAACCAGCACAAAGCGCGAATCTGGTTGCGGTTGAAGCGTTATCGCCTGCACGCGCAGATGCAGCTCACCCGGACCGACACCCTCGACGATGGTCTCGGCACGATGACCGACCCCGTCGGCGAGCAGCACGTGCTCACCGACGCCGATCCGCTTGACGGTGGCGGCATGACGGCCCTCAGAACCGTCCAGGACGAACAACGCCCCGGCAGCGGCCCCCGCCAGCCGATCCGCCGATACGAAGAAGAGCGGGGCGGTCACGTCGCGAGCTTCGGTGCCCGGGAGGACATGGGCCTACTTGCCCAGGAACGCGTCGCGCAGCTTGCCGAACAACCCCTGCGAAGCGGGGGTGAGACGACCCTCAGGACGCTCCTCGCCTCGCAGCACCGCAAGCTGGCGCAACACGTCTTCCTGCGCGGCGGTGAGCTTGGTCGGGGTCTGGATGGTGGCATGGACCAGGAGATCGCCCCGGCCGGTCCCCCGTAGATGGGTCACTCCGAGGCTCTTGAGCGTGATGACGTCGCCCGGCTGGGTGCCCGGCTTGATCACGAGATCCTTCATCCCGTCAAAGGTGTCGAGCTTGATGGTCGCGCCCAGGGCGGCTGCGGTCATCGGGAGCTCGACAGAGCAGTGCAGGTCATCGCCGCGGCGCTGGTAGGTCTCGTGTGCGATGACGTTGATCTCGACATACAGGTCACCGGCCGGCCCGGCGCCCGGGCCGACCTCGCCGCTGCCCGAGAGCTGGATCCTGGTGCCGGTGTCCACCCCTGCGGGGACGCGAATGGTGAGGTTGCGACGGTTGCGCACGCGGCCCTCGCCGGAGCACTCGAAGCAGGGGTCGGAGATGACGACGCCGTAGCCCTGGCAGGCGCTGCACGGTCGGGAGGTCATGACCTGGCCGAGGAACGAGCGCTGGACCTGGCGGATCTCACCTCTACCGGCGCAGACGTCACAGGTGCGCGTGCCGGTGCCCGGCTGTGATCCTTCGCCGTGGCAGGTGCCGCAGGCGACCGCCGTGTCGATGGTCAGCTCACGTTCGACCCCGAAGGCGGCCTCCGACATGTCGATGTCGAGCCTGATCAGGGCGTCCTGGCCCCGGCTCTGGCGCGATCGTGGCCCTCG
>PKWT01000107.1:0-2511 GCA_003132125.1 Micrococcales bacterium
GCCCGTATGTCGTCCCGAACGTCCAGCTCGACTGCTTCGGCTCCTACACCAACAACCCGCCGTGCGGTGCCATGCGCGGCTTCGGCACCGTGCAGGTCGCCTTCGCCTACGAGGCGCAGATGGACAAGCTCGCCGTCGAGCTCGGGATGGACCCGGTCGAGCTGCGCTGCCACAACGCGATGCGCGAGGGAGCCCAGACGGCGACCGGCCAGGTCGTCGACAGCGCCGCGCCGGTCGAGGAGCTGCTGCGGCGCGTGCAGTCGATGCCGATGCCGCCGGAGCGCTCGCCCGAGGATGCCACCGACCTGCGCGACCTGCCGGGAGGCGTCTCCAACGTCACCCACGGAGAGGGTGTGGTGCGGGGTGTTGGATACGCCGTGTCCTACAAGAACGTCGGGTTCTCGGAGGGCTTCGACGACTACTCAACGGCGCGGGTCCGGCTCGAGGTCGTCAATGGTGAGCCCACCGTGACCGTGCACACCGCCGCGGTTGAGGTGGGCCAAGGGGTGGTGACCGTCGAGCAGCAGATCTGTCGCACCGAGCTGGGCGTGGATCGCGTCGTCGTGCACAGCAAGGACACCAAGGTCGGGTCGGCCGGGTCGAGCTCCGCGTCCCGCCAGACCTACGTCACCGGAGGCGCGGTCAAGGCAGCCTGCGAGAAGGTCCGTGACGTTGTTCTCGAGATGGCCCAGCGACAGCTCGGTCACCCGATCGCCAACCTGCGGCTGGAGGGTGGCGAGGTGGTCGGCGAAGGCGANNGAGACCGTCGAGTGGCGGCATCGCCCGACCGAGGCCATCGACCTCGAGACCGGTCAGGGCTTCGCCCATGTGCAGTACGCCTTCTCGGCACACCGCGCCGTCGTCGACGTCGACGTCGAGCTCGGGCTGGTCAAGGTCGTGGCGCTCGACTGCGCACAGGACGTGGGCAAGGCGATCAACCCGCAGGCTGTCGTCGGTCAGATCCAGGGCGGGAGTGCCCAGGGGCTCGGCCTGGCCATCATGGAGGAGATCATCGTCAAGGACGGCGTGATTCGTAACCCCTCGTTCACCGACTACCTGCTGCCCACCATCCTCGACATGCCACCGATGCAGATCGCGGTTCTCGAACATGCCGATCCGCACGCGCCATACGGCCTCAGGGGCGTCGGCGAGCCACCAACGATCTCTGCGGGGCCGGCCGTCGCCGGCGCGATCCGTCAGGCAGTCGGCAAGCCCTTGTCGAAAGTCCCGATCCGGCCCGAGCACATCACCGGGACCTGACCCCTGGTCAACCCAGCGATCAAGCCTGGCAGGGTCAGGGCACGATCCAGGTGCCGGTCTGCCCGTTGAGCCCCTCGACCAGCTTGTCCAGCGAGGTGATCAGGGTCCTGCGACCGGGGCCTGACGTGGTGAACCGCACGGCCGCCCGAATCTTGGGCAGCATCGAGCCCTCGGGGAACTGACCCTCGGCGACGTACTTCTCGGCGTCGGCGACGGTGAGCTCGTCGAGGTCCTGCTGGTGGGGCGTGTTGAAGTTGATGGAGACCTTCTCGACACCCGTGAGGATGGCCATGGCGTCGCAGGCAGTGTCGGCCGCCAGGATCACCGACGCGTAGTCCTTGTCGATGACGGCGTCGATCGCCTTGTACCAGTTGTCCTTGCGGACGGTCGGGATGCCGCCTCCGCCTCCGGCGATGACGACGTGGCCGGCGGAGACGAGGTCCAGGATCGCCTTCTTCTCGAGGATGTCCGTGGGCATCGGGGACGCCACGACCTCGCGGTAGCCCCGACCTGAGTCCTCGATCATCGTCTTGCCGGACGTGCGCAGCACCTCGGCCTCCTCGGCCGTGAAGAAGGCGCCGATCGGCTTTGTGGGCCGCTGGAACATCGGGTCGTCCGCGTCGACCAGCGCGCGAGAGATGACCGTGCACGCCGTCTTCTGGATGCCGTGTGCGTGCAGCTGGTTCTCGATGGCGTTCTGCAGGTGGTACCCGACGTACGCCTGGCTCATCGCGACGGCCTCGGACAGCGGCACCAAGGACTGCTGGTAGCTCGACCTGCCATGGTCGATCGAGCTCTTGATCATGCCGACCTGCGGGCCGTTTCCGTGGCAGATGACGATCTCGTGCCCTGCCTGGATGAGGCCGACGATGGGCTTGGCCACCACACCGACCGACTCCACGAGCTCGTCGAAGTCGGTGCCCAGGGCGTTACCGCCCAGCGAGATGAGGATGCGCGACATTTGGTCAGGCCGGCTGGTCGTCGCAGTAGATGGTCGGGATGACGCTCAGGAGCGCAGCGCACTTCACCAGATCGTCCTTCCAGTTGACCTCGTTCGGCGCGTGGGCCTGGGCCTCCTGGCCCGGACCGACACCGATCACGGGGATGCCGTGGCGGCCGGCGATGGCCACTCCGTTGGTGGAGAACGTCCACTTGTCGATGCGCGGCTCGCCATACATCGCCCTGTGGGCCGTGGCCGCGGCCTGGACCTCCGGGGAGTCCTCGGGGATGACCCAGGTCGGGAAGAAGCAC
>PKWT01000107.1:2525-10834 GCA_003132125.1 Micrococcales bacterium
GCAGCTGTCGGCGACCGCGCACCGCGACGGTGACGTGAAGAAGATCTCCGAGGTGGTGACGGTGCCCTTGCCGAGAAAGTCGTTGTCGAGCAGCCGGTCGTTGAGGTCGCGGACCTCGGGCAGGATCTCGGCCATCTTGTAGATGGCGTTCTCACCGCGCTCGGGCGCGGACCCGTGGCAGGAGATGCCGGCGACATCCACCCGGATCTCCATCCGGCCACGGTGCCCGCGGTAGATGCCGTTGTCGGTGGGCTCGGTCGAGACCACGAACGTCGGCCTGATGCCGGACTCCTCGATGATGTACAGCCAGTTCATTCCGTCGCAGTCCTCTTCCTGGACGGTGCCGGTCACCAGGATCGTGTACTTGTCGGAGAGCAGGTCGAGGTCCTTGGCGATCTTGGCGCCATAGACGGCGGAGACAACCCCGCCGAGCTGGTCGGAGGCCCCGCGACCACCGATATTGACGTCGTCCTCGTAGCCGTCGAACGGGTCGAACGTCCAGTTCTCGATGTTGCCGACACCCACGGTGTCGATGTGGCCGTCGAACGCGATCAGCGTCTCGCCGGTGCCCATGTAGCCCAGGACGTTGCCGAGGGGGTCGATCTCGGCCTTGGTGTAGCCGAGCTTCTGCATCTCCTTCTGGATCAGCTTCGACTTCTCCTCCTCCTGGCAGCTCATGCCCTTGGCCTTGATGAGGGCCCGCAGGAACCGGGACATGTCGGCGCGGTAGCCCTCAGCTGCCTCCTTGACCTTGGCGAAGTCGATCTGCGCTGTTGTTGTCATTGCATGCCTCCCGGGCATCGTGCGTTGTGAACAGGCGATGTGGCGGATCGTGCCGCCGCAGTGTGGGTCGCTTCCGTGGGGTCGTTGGCGAGTGGGCAGATGGTCAGCGTTGCCAGCGGGGCAGATCGCGGTCCCACAACTCGTGGAGCTTGGCAGCCGGGTCCTTGATCTTCTGCAGGAAGATCATCGCGGCGATGGCATAGGGCTTGTTGCTTGCCTGCTGGTAGAGCGGCACTCGGTAGCGGTCGAACACCGACCGGTCGACCTCGCCCTCTTCGCAGGACAGCCCGGTGATGTCGGCCGGCAGCGGGTGCATGTAGAGCGCCTTACCGTCCTTGGTCTTGGCCATCATCGCCTCGGTGGTGGCCCAGTCCTTGTGCTGAGCGTTCTGCAGGAGGAGGCGCTGCTCCAGGGCCTTGATGCCGTCGAAGTCACCCATGCCGTAGAGGTCGGTGCGCTCCTGCATCGCCTGGAACGGAGCCCAGCTCTTCGGGCACACGATGTCGGCCCCCTCGAAGGCCTCATCCATGGAGTGCGTCACGGCGAAGGAGCCACCGGACTGGGTGGCGTTCCTGGCGGCGATCTCACGGGTGCCGGCCATGACGTCATACCCCTGCGGGTGGGCCAGCGTGACGTCCATGCCGTAGCGGGTCATCAGACCGATCATGCCCTGGGGCACGGAGAGCGGCTTGCCATAGCTCGGCGAGTAGGCCCACGTCATCGCGAGCTTCTTGCCGCGCAGGTTCTCGAGCCCCCCGAAGGTGTGAATCAGGTGGAGGAGATCTGCGGTGGACTGACTGGGGTGGTCGATGTCGCACTGGAGGCTGACCAGAGTAGGGCGCTGCTCCAGGACTCCGGCCTCGTGCCCCTCCTTGAGGTACTCGGCGAAGTCAGTCATATAGGTATGACCCTTGCCGATGTACATGTCGTCGCGGATCCCGATGACATCAGCCATGAAGGAGATCATGTTGGCGGTCTCCTTGACCGTCTCGCCGTGGGCCTGCTGGGACTTGCCCTCGTCGAAGTCCTGCACCTCGAGGCCCAGCAGGTTGCAGGCCGAAGCATAGGAGAACCGGGTGCGGGTCGAGTTGTCACGNNCGAGCCCATCCAGTGTGTGCAGCTGTTCTTGGAAGTCCATGCGGCCGTTCAGCTCCTCGCGTTGCGGGCACTCCATGACGAGCCCGGACGTCTTCACCATGTTTGAGGTGACGTACGTCAGCGTAACATCGTCTTTGCCTGATGTTTCAATACTTCATCTAAAGTCACACCATCATGTAGGATTGTCTCATGAGCACCCCGAGGCCGCAGGCGAACGAGGACGCAGTTGCCATCCTGGCGAGCTCCCCATCCATGCTCGCGAAGATCGCCGGCTTCGTCCACGATGGCGAGGACGGTCCACGGGTGGAGTGGGCCAAGGTGGCCGACCTCGCGCATCAGACGGTGCTTCCCCGCGGCGACCGTGCCTTCTTCGGAATCTGCGCCGAGATCGCCGGCTTCGTCACCAGCGGCGGCGACCGCGAGGAGACGTTCGGCGCCCGGTGGGACGCGCTCGACGGGCAGCACCAAGCCGTGGTCGCGAGCGTGCTCACGGCGTCAGCCCAGACGAAGAAGGCCGAAGAGCTCGCAGTGTATGAGCGGTTGGGCGTCGGCTCGCGCGACCCGATGGCGGAGGGCACGCGCGCGGTTCGAGTGCGGCTCGGTCCCGATATCCCGGCGGTTGCCAACGACGCTCTCGGGCGCGAACGCGTCGGGCTCCGCGATGGGCTGTCCACCCACGAGGTGTGGCTGAGGGGCCGCGGCGTGTGGCGGATGCAACCGGATCGCGTCCTCACCTCACAGCTGCTCATCATTGCCCATGCCGGCCTCGTTCGTATGGTGGGAACGATTGACGGGGTGACGATCCATGGGGACCGGGTGGCAATCATCGGCCGCCCCCTTCCCCACCACCCGCTGATCGGCCAGCCTGACCCTCTGAACAACACGAGCCAGAACCCCGTGGCCTATGGCGACCTCGACCAGCTGTGAATGCAAACCCTGTGGAGGTACGCGCCATGGAAGACCCGAAGCGCCGGCTCGCCGACTGGTGGAACGCCGGGCAGACCGTGGCGGTGGCGACCGTGTGCGACACCTGGCAGTCTGCGCCGCGAGTCCCTGGCTCGATCATGGTGCTCGGACCCGACGCAGAGGTGACCGGCAGCGTCTCCGGAGGGTGCGTCGAGGGCGTCGTGCACGAGAGCTGCGTGGACGCTCTCGCCACGGGTCGACCCAGGCTCGAGCACTACGGCGTGAGCGACGACGAGGCCTTCTCCGTGGGCCTGACGTGTGGTGGAGAGATCGATGTCTTCGTCGAACCCGTGTCACCCGAGTCCTACCCGGAGCTGGGCGAGGCGCTGAGCACCGAGCATCCACCGGTGGCGGTGGCCACGGTGATCGCCCACGAGCTCCCGATCCGGGTGGGGCGCCACCTCGTCATCCATGAGTCCAGCGTCCTTGGATCCCTTGGCTCCGAAGCCCTCGACGAGGCCGTCGCGAGGGAGGCCCGGGCTCGGGCAGGCGAGGGCAGGAGCACGGTGGTTGCCTACCAGCGCGATGAGATCGCCGGTGAGCCGGCCGTACGCGTCTTCCTCTCGATACCTGCAATCCCCGCCAGGCTGCTCGTCTTCGGCGCCACCGACCTCGCGGCCGCAGTTGCCTCCCTGGGCACCTTCGCCGGCTACCAGGTGACGGTCTGCGACGCCCGCCCGGTCTTCGCAACACCGGGTCGGTTCCGCGACGCGGCCGAGGTCATCAACGAGTGGCCGCACCGCTACCTTGCGCGGGAGGCGGCAGAGGGACGGATCGATGAGCGAACCGTGCTCGCCGTGCTGACCCACGACCCGAAGTTCGACATCCCTTTGTTGCAGGTGGCCCTGGGTATGCCGGTCGGCTACGTCGGGCTACTCGGTTCACGCCGCACGTGCGCGGACCGCCTGCGGCGACTCGTCGACGCGGGAGTCCCCCAGGAGCAGCTCGACCGGCTACGCGCGCCGATCGGGCTCGACCTCGGCGGACGCTCAGTGCAGGAGATGGCCATCAGCATCCTCGCGGAGATCGTCGCCGCACGCTCCGGCGGCACGGGTGCTCCCTTGTCGTCCATAACAAGTCGCATCCACCCNNGCGAACGTCGGTCAGCGACGAACCCCGGTCAACAGCACGCCGACCCGTTCGTGGTCGCCGATTGCTCCCTGATCGCGTAGGGCCAGCAGCCCGGCGAGCCCTGACGACCCAGTCGGATCGACGTCGATCTGCGTGGCATCGACGGCAAGCACGTTCGCCCGGGCCAGCAGGTCCTCGCTCACCACCACCGGGCCTCCACCAGAGACCAACATCCCCTCGACGACCGCCAACCAGTCGTATGTCTCGTCGTCGAGGATCCCGTGGGCGATGCTTCGAGGCTCCTCTTCCCACGGCCACATGAACTCTGAGCGGTGGGTGGCAGCGTACGAGAGCGCAGCCCGCACCTCCGGCAACCCGGCGCCCGCCTGCAACCGCGCGGCGACGAGCTCGAACGCGCGCGACAACGGCGCGGCCCCCATGGTCTGCACCGCGTGATAGCGCGGAACCCGAGCGAGCGACCCCAGGAGCGCAGCCTCGCCGAGCGCCTCGATGCAGGCGCTCGCCAGGGCGCCACCACCCACCTGGATGATGAGCCGGTCGAGTGGCGGCCCGCCCGCCAGGGCATCCGCCATCTCGTAGCCGAGCGTGAATCCGCTCTCGATCGCGAGTCCGTTCTCGTTGCCCTGGCAGGTGAACGGAAGGGCGCCTTCGGCGAGCGCACGCCGCAGTCGGTGGTATGTCGGGTCGCCCGGGAGTCCCGGCTCGCGGGGGCACACGGTCACCCGCGCATCGAGATCCTTGAGCCGGGCGACGACGACGGGGTCGGCGTCGACCGGGACGAAGACGTCCAGCACGCGATGGCCGGCAGCCGCGACGACGGCCGCGGCGAGGGCCGCGTTCCCGCAGCTGGCGATCGCGAGGTGCGGCCGGTGGTCCGGGTCGGTGCGACCGAGCCGCTCGACCACCTCGAGGTGCACCAGCAGCCCGAACAGATGGCGGGCCTTGTGTGAACCGGACACGTTGCCGGTCTCATCCTTGACCCACACCCCGCCGTCCTCCGCAAACCCCAGTCGCTCGCTGAGGACGTCCGCGCGGCCGAACGGCGTGGAGCGAAAGCCGTGGCCGTCGACCTTCGCGACCTGTTCGTCGAGGCGCGCGACGAGGTCGCAGTACTCCGCGTCCTGCATGCCGCCGGCGCAAGCCACATGGTAGGAGTGGAACAGGCGACGGTAGCGGATGTAGGGATCGGGGTCGCCGTGCTCCTCTCCGGTCGTCGGGAACTGCACCGCCGACACGTCCAGGATCCGGCGCAGGACGTGATCGGCGTCGTCGCCGGCGTCGGCACCTGGACAGCGGAAGGGATACGGTTCGTCCGGCTCGGGCGACGCGCCGCATCCCGCGCACACGAGTGCGCTCGGCAGGGTGCGGGGCGAGATGCTCACACCGCCTCCAGCGCTCCCGTCCGCCCGTTGAACTCATCGATCATCCGGTCCCAGTCGGTCACGATCGTGGGCAGGTCGGCCCAGAACCGGGGGCCCTTGCGGATCCGGAACTCCTCGATCGACATCCCCTGCTGCTCGACCCAGGTGAAGTAGCCGAGGTTGAAGATCCGTTCCCGGTCCTCCCTGCTGAGCTCGAGCAGGTGGTCGGTCGTCGCGCCAAGCAGGTGCTCGCCGAAGACCTCGCCCGCGGCCACCTCGTCGAACCCACCGGCGAAGTACTTGTCCTGCGCCAGGTCGCGTTCGCTGCCGTACATCGCCGCACCGTCGGTCGCCACGGTGACGATCACGTCGTCGGGGCCCATGTCGTAGTACTTGGCGGTCTTGATGGCCGCGAGCACGTTGGCGATGCTCGACAGGCCCATCGACTGCAGGGCGTCCATCGTCTCGCGCGGCACGCTCTGTCGCCCCCCGAGGTAGGTGCGGCCGACGTCGCTGTTGAACAGGACGCCAAGCCGGTCGGTCGCGCGGTCGGAAACCGCAACCACCATGTCGGTTGCCATCACGTTATGGATGAACGGGATGTGCTTGTCGCCGATCCCCTGGATGTTGTGCTCGCCGAACCCGTTGCGGAGCATCGTCGCGCACTCCAGTGCCTCGACCGCCACGGTGAGGGAGCCGGCGTGCTCCTTCAGATAGTCGCCGGCGGCGATGGTCCCGGCCGAACCGGTCGCCGAGACGAACGCCCGCAGCTGAAGACCTGGTTCCTCCTCGCGCATGGCGTTGTACACGGTCAACAGCGCCGACCCGGTTGCGAGGTAATGGGCGATGTAGTTCCCGAACTCCGAGAACTGGTTGAAGATCACGTTCTCCGGGTCTTTGGCGAGCTCCTTGCACTTGTCGTAGATCTCTTTGACGTTGCTCTCGGTGCCTGGCGTCCGGATGATGTCGGACGGATCGGCGACCCAGTCCTCCAGCCAGGCGAAGCGCTCACGGCTCATACCCTCGGGAAGCACGGCCACGCCACGACAGTTCATGATCCGGGAGATCGCAACCCCACCCCTGCAGTAGTTGCCGGTGGACGGCCAGATCGCGCGGTGGCGCGTCGGGTCGAACTGCCCGGTGATGATCCGGGGCACCAGACATCCGTAGGCGGCGAGCACCTTGTGCGCGCCGATCATCGGAAACCTGTTGCCAAAGGCCACGACGATGCGCGCGTCGACGCCCGTGAGCGACTTCGGGAGTACGACGTGTGCAGGGACCGCCGCGAAGCCTCGGCGAGAGTCGTCGTTGTACCAGTTGACCCGGAACAGGTTCAGGGGGTGTGCATCGTCTGGTCCGACCCCGGCCAGCGCCTCGCGAACCTTCGCTGGGATCCGAGAGGGATCCGCGAGCTCCGAGAACGTGGGGAGCGCGATGTGAGCCTCACGAAACCGGACCACAGTGTTGTCGTAGACGGACTCGTCGACGATGTCGCGCTCAAGTCCAAGGGCCTGCATGGGGGACTCCTTCTTGTGGTGGTGTGGCGGGGCGGGCCTGGCGATAGTAGGTGTCCTCCAGGGGCAAGCTGTATCGCCGCTTCCCGTCGCGGTGGTAGTACGCCTGGGCACACGCCGGAGCGGTCGGGATCAAGCAGATCTCGCCAATTCCCTTGGCCCCGTAGGCGAAGGGGACGAGCCCGGGCGACGTGACGAACCGGACCTCGATCTCCGGGGTCTTGTTGGACCGGAACAGCCCGAGCTGGCCGAAGCGGGTTTTCGGGTAGCCGCCTTCGACGATGAACTCCTCTGTCAGCGCGTAGCCGAGGCCCATCGCGACACCGCCCTCGATCTGGCCCTCGGCAGCCTGCGGGTTGACGACGGTGCCCACGTCGTAGGCCGCGAAGACCTTGTCGACCTCGCCCTTGTCGTCCAGGACCACGAGCTGCGCGCCATAGCTGTAGGCCACGTGGCTGACCGGATTCGGCTTGTTGCTACCCATGGGGTCGGTCGCAGGCGAGAACTCACCGAAGAACTCCCTGCCTTCCAGCCGGTCCAGGCTGTCGACCTTGGCGAGCGCGTCGCGCAGCTGCACGGCGGCAAGCCGGACCGCCTCTCCGGTGAAGAGCGTCTGCCGGGAGCCGGTCGAGGTCCCGGAGTCAGGAGTTCGCGCGGTGTCGGGCAGCTCAAAGACGATCCGGTCAGGGGGGATGTCGACCGTCTCGCTGAGCATGTGCTCGGCGACGGTGCCGATGCCTTGCCCCATGCACGATGCGGAGGTGCGGATGTGGACCTTCCCGTCCTCGACCGACAGCATGCACCGCCCGGTGTCGCCGAGGCCGACACCGAGGCCCGTGTTCTTGATCCCGACGGCGAGGCCGGCCCCGGGGTACATGTAGAAGTCGCTCTTGATGGAATCCAGGCACTCGGCGATGCCCACCGCGTCGTCGACGATCTGGCCGTTCGGCAGCTCGTCACCGGGGCGGACCACGTTGAGGTAGCGGAACTCCCACGGGTCAAGGCCGCACATCTCGGCGAGCTCGTTGACGCACCCTTCCATGGCGAATGTGCTCTGGGGGACGCCGAATCCGCGGAACGCGCCGGAGACCGGGTTGTTCGTGTACATCGCCAGACCCAGGATGTCGACGTTCTGGAAGTTGTAGGGTCCGCCCGCGTGCGTGCAGGCGCGCTGGAGGACAGGCCCGCCCAGGGAGGCGTATGCCCCGGTGTCGGCGATGAGGATGGCGCGCAGGGCGGTGAGACGCCCGTCCTCGTCGCAGCCGACGGTGAACTCCATATCCATCGGGTGCCGTTTGACGTGGTAGTCGATGCTCTCCTGACGGGAGAACTTCACCTTCACCGGCGTCTTGGTGTGCCAGGCCATCAGCGCCGCGTGGTGCTGCACCGACATGTCCTCCTTGCCCCCGAACCCGCCGCCGACCAGGGTCGCGGTGGAACGCACTTTCTCGGGCGGCAGCTTGAGCATCCGCGAGACCTCGCGCTGCTCGTCGTA
>PKWT01000373.1 GCA_003132125.1 Micrococcales bacterium
GCCTTTGCTCACTCGAGGCCGCTTTGCTCAGTTCAGACCGCTCTGTTCAGACCGCTCCGGATGCGAGAAACATGCGAGAAACCGGCCCGAGAAGCGGCCTGAACTGAGCAAGGCTTCGCAGAGTGTCAGGTCTCGGATGCCGGGAGCGGGCCTTCGCCGACTTGCAGCGCGATCCGAACGATCTCGCTGCGCCTGACCTCGCGGCCGGTGTCGACGCCCACGGTTGGCCCCAGGCCAAGCCCCAGCTGCCACCCAGCGACCTGGCCAGACCCTGCCTCGCACCAGACTTCTGCGACTGTCGCCGGATCCAGGCCGCAGCGTCGGAGGCCCCCGGCGACATCCGGCGCGTCGTCGGGCCTGAAACCTCCATCCACCACCCCGCCGACGGGCGAATCCGCGAGCAGCGCCCACAGCACGTTGGCCGCGCTCTCTTTGACGGAGTCCTTGGAGAACAACGGGATCCGAAGCTCTTCGGCAAGCTGGCGGGCGAGAGTCGTCTTGCCGGAGCCGGGTACGCCATTGACCAGAACGACGACCCTTCGCCCATGCGATGCAACGTACGGCTGCGCCGGCCACTCATCGCGCAGGACGGCATAGGACACGTGGTCCAGCCACGCATCGACTCCGTCGGCGCCCTGCAGCCACAGCATGCGAGGTGAGAAGCCTTCGCGCCGAAATCCCAGTGACCGCAGGAGTCCTGCCGAACGGAGGTTGCCCGGCTGGACTGCGGCGACGAGCCGATGCAGGCCCATACCCCCGGCAGTCTCCGGCGTGAAGGCCAGGGTGATGACCAGGCGCAGTCCTTCAGCGAACAGTCCTCGGCCGGCATACGGGTCGTAGGCGTCGTAGCCCATCGCGGCCGACTCGAATCGACCCCGCATCACGTCACTGACGTTGATCTTGCCGACGATGTCGTGGTCACCCTCCGGCGTGCGGGCGTGGATGAGGAATGTGCGGTGGTCACGCGACTGTCGAGGCAGCTGCCTCTCGAGGTCGCCAGGGTCGACCGGGTTCCACCGGGCCAACCGTTCACGCGACTGCTCGAGCGCACGACGGTATGGCGCGATGTCCTGCATGCGGACGGTGCTGACCCGCACGCGATCGCCCTCGGCGTGCAGAGCTGCCAGCTCAGGAGACAACAACGCCTCGCAGAATGATGTGCTGCGGCGCGGCGAGGACTCGAATGTCTGCACGCGGATCCGCCTGGTAGACAACGAGATCGGCGCTGGCACCCTCGACCAGACCTGGCTTGCGGAGCCAGGATCTGGCGCCCCAGCTCGAGGCGGTCAGCACGTCGATGACGGACAGGCCGGCGTTGACGAGCTCGGCGGCCTCCTTGGCAACAAGGCCGTGCGGAAGGGAGCCACCCGCGTCCGTACCGAGATAGATCGGCACCCCTGCGTCATGTGCCTCCGCGACAGTCGCGTAGCGGCGTGTGTGCAGGTCTCGCATGTGCGCCGCGTACGTCGGGAATCTGTCTTCAGCGCTGGCGGCGATCGACGGGAACGTGTCGATGTTCACCAGGGTCGGAACGATCGCAATCCCTTGTGCGGCAAAGGAGTCGACGGTGTCTGGCATCAATCCGGTGGCGTGCTCGATGCAGTCGATACCCGCGGCCGCAAGGTCGCGCAGGGACTCCTCACCGAAGCAGTGGGCCGTCACTCGAGCGCCCTCCTCGTGTGCGGCGTTGATCGCCGTGGCCAATGCCTCCCGCGGCCAGCAGGGGCTGAGGTCACCGGTGTCGCGGTCGATCCAGTCGCCGACGATCTTGACCCAGCCGTCCCCTCGACGCGCCTCCTGACGGACATACCGGGCCAGATCCTCAGGCTCGATCTCGTGGGCGTAGTTGCGGATGTAACGGCGGGTACGCGCGATGTGCCGCCCAGCTCGTACGATGCGCGGCAGGTCCTCCCGGTCATCGATCCAGCGGGTGTCGGAGGGAGAGCCGGCATCGCGCAACAACAGGGTGCCGCTGTCCCGCTCGGCGACCGCCTGCTTCTCGCTGGTCGCATCATCCACAGCGCCGTGGGCATCGAGCCCCACATGCGCATGCGCGTCGACCAGACCCGGCAGGACCCATCCCTGCACGGTCTGGACGTCCGCGCCGGCCGACGGGGCGGCATACGTGATCTTTCCCCCCACGACCCAGAGCTCGTCGCGGACCTCCTGCGGTCCGACGAGCACGGTTCCCCTGATGTGAAGCACTGGCGCAGTCATGTCCGCGACCCTACCGATGCCACGGGACGTATGCCGTGCGGGCGCGCACCAGCGAGACGCGGGTCATCGAGCTCGGGTCATCGGGCTCGGGTCATCGATACTCAGGGTTGGGCTGGACGAAGTCGAACCGCTCCCCCTTGTCCCACTCACTTCGCTGGTTGCCGTATGCCGGGATGCCACCGGCCCGCTTGATCATCTGCGCCAGGTGCATGAGGTTCCAGGTCATGAAGGTCGTGTTGCGGTTGGTGAAATCGTTCTCTGGACCGCCAGAGCCCTCGTCGAGATAGGACGGGCCGGGTCCGATGTCCCCGAGCCATCCCGCGTCAGCCTGTGGCGGGATGACGTAGCCCAGGTGCTGGAGGCTGTAGAGGATGTTCATGGTGCAGTGCTTTACGCCATCCTCGTTGCCCGTGATCAGCGCGCCGCCGACCCGGCCATAGAACGCGTACTGACCCTGCTCGTTGAGCTGACCCGACTGTGCGTAGAGACGCTCGATGATCTGCTTGGTCTTGCTGGAGTTGTCGCCGAGCCAGATCGGCCCTGCGATGACCAGGATGTTGGACGCCTTGACCCGCTCCCAGATGACCGGCCACTCGTCGGTTTCCCAGCCGTGCTCGGTCATGTCGGGATAGACGCCGGTGGCGATGTCATGGTCGATCGCCCTGAGCACCTCGACCTCAACCCCGTGCCGGCGCATCAGCGAGGCGCTCACCTCGATCGGCCCCTCGGTGTTTGAGATCTCCGGCGAGCGCTTCAGCGTGCCGTTGAGGAACATCGCCCTGATGCCGGTGAAGTCCCAGTCCTGCTCTTTGTCAGCCATGCGGCCGACGCTAGCGACCCGCGCGCGTCGATGAAACCGTCGAAAGGATTACCGCCCGCTGACGGAAATCGCCGGCCACTGACGAAACCGGGTGGACGGCGAAGGAGCCGACCCCTACCGTCGCGTCATGACCGTCCCATCAACGACAGACCCGACCGCCAGGCTTGCCGAGCGCTGCGCGGAGCTCGTTCGCGGACGCAAGGTCGTTCTCGTCGGCGGCGTCCTTGCGGGGGCAACCCGCCGGGTCCGGCAGCTTCGCGAATGGGGTGCGGAGGCGGTTCTCGTCGTCGCCGACGGCACCGGCACGGGAGAGCTGCCCGGACCGGACGAGGCCAGCGCCGTCGTCGTCGCTGGCCCGCAGCACGCAACCCTGAGCGAGGAGGTCGCCAGCTGGACAAGGTTCGCTGCCGACCCGCCCGCCGAGGCGCGACAGGTTGTCGAGGCATTCGACCCCGACAGCACGGCTCTCTGCCTCTTGAGTCCATTCGCCCTCGTCGACCGGTATCTCAGCCGCGAGTCGCTCGGCGGTCGTCCACGGTCGTTCCTTGCGCTGGAGGACAAGAGCCTCAACGACGCGCTGTGGGATACCGCCGGCGTGAGTCGCGCACCGGCCCGAGTGGTCGATGCGGATCCGGACCGGCTTCGCGCCGCGGCAGAGGACCTCGACGCCGGCCAAGGCACGGTGTGGTCGGCCGATGCCTCGCAAGGAATGAACGGCGGCGGTGATCGCGTCCGCTGGGTCGTCACTGATGAGGATGCCCGGGCTGTACTCCCGACGCTCGTACCAGTCTCGGCGAGGATCCGCGTCCAGCCGTTCCTCGAGGGCGCGCCGTGCAGCATCCACGGATTCGTCTTGCCTGACGGGGTGGCCGTGTTCCGTCCCGTCGAGTTAGTAGTCCTGCGTTCAATGTCGCCGAGGCGTTTCCTGTACTCCGGGATCTCGACCTGCTGGGACCCCTCACGCTCCGACCGCGACGAGATGCGTGAGGTCGCCCGTCGGGTGGGCCTGCACCTGCTGTGCGTGCACGACTACCTGGGTGGTTTCTCGGTGGACGGCGTCCTGACCGACGACGGGTTCCGGCCCACCGAGCTCAACTCCCGATTCGCCGGCGGGCTGTCGACGATCGGCAAGAGCGTTCCCGCCGTTCCGCTCGACCTGGTCCAGATGGCGACCATCCGCGGCATCGACATGGGGGTCACTGCGGAGCAGCTGGAGGAGGTGTTGGTCCCCGCCGCCGATGCTCGGCGCTACGGGTCGGCCTACTACGTCGTCCCGGCACCCGGACCTTCCGAGACCGAGAGCCTCGACGTCGCAGGCGGTCCGGATGGTCTGCGCGTCGCTGGGTCCGGCGACCTCGTGATCGGCACGGTGGAGCACGGTCCGGCCAACCTGGGCAGCCTGATCCGGTTCACCCCTGCCGAGATGACTCCAGGGATGCGCATGGCTCCGTATGCCGTCGCCATGTTCGCGCTGGCCGACCGGCTCTGGGGTACCGGGCTCGGACCGGTCGAAGCCGCCCCGGACGTCCGCTAGCGGCCCAGACGCCGACGGGACGTGGTGGGGGATGGGAGGTGGTGGAGGGCTATTGCTTGCCGAGGAACTGCTCGAAGCCTTTCGGCAGCTCGAGCTCGGCCGGGTCCGCACCACCTGTCGCCCCTGGCGCTCCCGAATCCGGCCCGGCCGGCATACCGAAGGCGCTGTTGACCGCGGCTGCGCGGGCCCCGGAAGCCTTGTCCGCCTGGGCCTTCTCCTCCTGGGCGCGCTTGGCCGGGTTGCCGCTCTTGCCCTTCTTGCGTTGCTGGCCCTTGACAGCTTTCTTCCCCCCGCCCATGCCGGGAATCGCAGGCATCCCGGGCATGCCTCCCCCACCGCCCCGGCGCAGCGAACGCATCATCTTCTGCGCCTGACCGAAACGTTCGAGAAGTCCGTTCACCTCGGACACCGTCACACCTGAACCTCGAGCGACGCGGGCCCTGCGTGAGCCGTTGATCTGCTTCGGATGGGTGCGTTCGAATGGCGTCATGGAGCGCACCATGGCCTCGACCCGGTCGAACTCGCTCTCGTCGAGGGCGTCGAGCTGGGCGCGCATCTCACCCATGCCGGGCATCATCTTGAGCATGGCCTTGAGCGAGCCCATCTTCTTGATGGCGGCCATCTGGTTCAGGAAGTCGTCGAACGTGAAGTCCTCGTCCTCCATGAACTTGCGGGTCATCTCGGCGGCCTGATCGCGGTCGAAAGCCTTCTCGGCCTGCTCGATCAGCGTCAGCACGTCACCCATGTCCAGGATGCGCGAGGCCATCCGGTCGGGGTGGAAGACCTCGAGGTCGCCCACCGCCTCGCCGATCGACGCGAACATGATCGGCCGCCCGG